>JBEBRC010000076.1:0-13021 GCA_040395055.1 Steroidobacter denitrificans | reverse complement strand
CTCGGCGACGCCTGGATGATGACCACCACGAGTTAGGCCAAGGACGTTGCGCGTGAGGACCGTCGGCATCTGCCGACGCAGTGACCCCGGCGGCGGCACGGCACACTATCCGGAAACGGAACCACTGAAATGAACGAAGACGATCTCAAGCACCTCATCGAGGCGACGCTGCTGGCGGCGGGGCGCCCGGTCACGATGCAGCAGTTGCTGCAGCTGTTCGATGAGCGTGAGCGACCCACACCCGAACAGTTGCAGGCGGCACTGGAGTCGTTGGCCGCCGATTATGGCCCTCGCGGCATCGAACTGCTCGAGGTCGCGAGCGGCTGGAGGATCCAGGTGCGTCCGCGATGCGCGGAGGTGGTTTCGCGCTTGTGGCAGGAGCGGCCCTCGCGTTATTCGCGCGCTTTGCTGGAAACCTTGGCGCTGATCGCCTATCGGCAACCGATCACTCGGAGCGAGATCGAGGAAATCCGGGGCGTATCGATCAGCTCGACCATCATGCGCACGCTCCAGGAGCGTAACTGGATCCGGACCGTCGGCCATCGCGAGGTTCCTGGGCGCCCCGAGCTGCTGGGCACGACGCGCGACTTCCTGGACTATTTCGGGTTGAAGACCCTCGAGCAGTTGCCGACGCTTGCCGAACTGAAGGACGTCGAGACCATTGGCGTACAGTTGGAGCTGCCGCAAGAAGAGTCGCCAGCCCAGACCGATGCCGCTGCAGCCGACGAACCCGCCGCGCGAGCGGATGAGGTCCAGGACGCATCGCAGGACGCAGTGCCCGGCGGTGCCGAGCGCGAGACCACGCATGCGGGGAGCGAGGAATCGGCTTCGGTCGGGGAGGCCGCCTCCGGGGTGTCCGATACCGGGCCGCCCGCCGAGGAAAGTTCCGACATCGAGGCGAGCGATGGCGAGAGATCCGATACGCAAGCTGCCGAGATGGAGATATCGGATGCTGCCGGCGCGGGCGGCGACGATGAAACGACGGTGGATTCGCTGTCGGACGACGATCAGGATCAGATGGCCGATGCGCTTCGCGTCCTGGCGGCAGGGGAGACGAGGTAGAATAGTGCATCGATCGACGAGCCGCAGGCCGTAAGGGCTGCAAGTATTCGACGTTGCGCTTGCGGCGGCGGTGAAGTTCGTTTCAACCGGCGATGCAATGAGCTTGCGCGCACTCCAGGCGGTCCCTTGTCCGAACGTTTGCATAAATTGCTTGCCCAGCATGGCCTGGGCTCACGCCGCGAGATCGAAAAATGGATGCTCGACGGGCGCGTGTTGCTCAACAACCGCCCGGCGCAGCCCGGCGATCGCTATCGCGGCGGCGACAGGGTGCTCATCGATGGCAAGGACGTCACGGCGCGTTTGCGCACTACCGGCGCGCCGCAGGTGCTCATCTACCACAAGTCCCAGGGCCAGCCGATCTTTGCCGATTCGCCGCTCGATTCACCGGCTGGCGGAAAGTCGGTGATGGAATCCCTACCGGCGGTACGGGGCGTGCGCTGGCTGGTGATCAATACCATGCAAGCTGGCGACAGCGGCCTGTTGCTCATCACCAGCGACGGTCAGCTTGCCGATGCGCTGCGGCGGCGCGCGGAAACGACGCCCGCCGCGTACGTCGCTCGCGTACTGGTTCCGACGCCTGAATTCGATACGCAGTCCATCCCGCGTGTGGTGCAGTACGATGAGGAGACGATCGAATTCGAAAGCGTCGAGGCTGCCGGCGGAGAAGGCACCAATCGCTGGTTCCGGGTCGAGTCGACGCGGGCGCACCGGCGTGCGGCCGTACGAGCATTGTTCGAAAGCCGTGGCTTGAAGGTCAGCCGGGTGATCCAGGTCAAGTTCGCCGACCTGGAGTTGCCACGCGATCTGCCTCGGGGCAGGCATCGGGAATTGCCCGCGCCGCGGGTCGCTGAACTGTATGCGCGGGCCGAGCTGACCTTCCCGGCGGAGGTCGAACCGGCCGCCAGGCTGCCCGAGCGTTCACGAAGGCGACCGCCGCCGGACCGGCGCAAGGCGAAAAGGGCGAGTGTCAAGGGCGCGGGGTCCAACCGCCCGGACGCAGGACGAGCGACGAGCGGCGAGGGGCGCGCCGGCGCGAGCGCGTCCCAAGGCGTCGCGGCGGGCCGCGGCGCTCGCGGCCGTGGCGGATCTTCTGCGCCGGGAGTCGCCGCACGCCCGGCAGGCGGACGCGTCAAGGGGGCGGGGAAACCCGCTGCAGGGCGGCCGGTGGGAACGCGCGGCGCGGCGCGCAGCCGGCGGCCCGCTCGCTGAGGGCGCGCCGGTCTCGACCCAGCCGCGAGGCTACTGGCAGTCGATCGTTTTACCCGTGACCCCGCGGCTGTCCGGCCCAAGCAAGAACAAGTAGGGGGCGACGATCGTTTCGGCTTCCGGGACCTGGCTGCGATCTTCGGCAGGGTAGGCCTGCAGGCGCATGTTGGTGCGTACCTTGCCAGGATTGATGCTGTTCACACGCACTGGAGGATTCGATTCCAGTTCCTGAGCCAGCATGCGCATCAGCCCGTCGCTGGCCCACTTCGAGGCCAGATAGGCACCCCAGAATGCCCGCGGCCTGGGCACGACGCCGCTGGAAGTGAAGATGATCGAAGGATCGGCGGCGCGTTTCAGCAACGGCAGGCAGCAGCGTGTAAGGATGAACGGCGCATTCACGTTGACGTGCATGGTCCGCATCCACTTGGCCACGTCATGATGCTCGATCGGGGCGCGCTCGCCCAGCATGCCTGCGTTGTGCAACAACCCGTCCAGGCGGCCGAATTCCTGATCGAGCACGGAAACCAGATTGTCGTATTGTTCGGCGCCGGCCTTCTCGAAATCCAGCGGCAGAATCGACGGGCGCGGCGCGTTGGCGGCGACGATGGCGTCGTACACCGTCTCGAGCTTGCGCACATTGCGGCCGTGCAGGATGACGCGCGCACCATGCATTGCGGCAGCCAGGGCGACGGCCTTGCCGATGCCGTCACTGGCGCCCGTGACGAGAATGACGCGATCGTGCAGGATGCCGGGCGCGGGTTGGTAGCTACGTGGGTCGATCATGGAGAGTCGGCTTGCAAACCTTGATTTCAGAGGGTGAATGAACCGCGTTGCTGCGGATGAGGGCCAGGATACGCGACTGAGCGGCCGCTATCGTGTGCTCGATGCGGTCCTCATGCGCGCCGCGCCGCGCGCCAGGCAACCCATGGTTTTTCGATAGGGCCCAAGTCGATGCGCTGTGAGGCGATATCGTAGCGGCTTGCGGCAATGCGTACGAGCAGGCGCTCATGCAAGGCAGCGAGTACTCGCAGTGGGCGCAGGACATGGCCGGTCTCGCCGGGGGAACCGTCGGCGCCTGGGGCGGCGGAGCCCTGGCCGGCGGCCTGGGCGCGAGGCGGCCATTGCAGGTTGGCGCGTATGCGTTCGTGAAAGGAGCGCAGCGCGGTTCGGACACGGTCGTCCATTTCGCTCGCGTACAGGTCTTGGTGGCCAATGCCGTGCTGGTCGAGCAGATCCAGGGGCAGGTAGACCCGCCCGCCGTATGCGTCTTGACGCAGGTCGCGCAGGATTTCGCTTTGCCTGATGCCGACTCCCAGACGATTGGCAAGGACGCGGTTGGATTCATCCAGGGGCGCCGGCGCGAGCAACTGCGAGGCGATCAATTCCAGCGTTACGCCGCCGCTGCGTGAACAATAGACCTGCAACTCGTCTTGGTCGGCGTAGGTCAATCGAGCAAGATCCATGTCGGCGGCGCTCAGCAATTCATGCAGCCTGGCGAACCCGGCGCGATTTTCACTGCGCTGGCCGAGAATGCGCGTCGCCGGGTGCTGCGGATTGCCGTTCACGAGCCGATCGACTTCCGCACGCCACCACTGCAATCGAGTGTGGGCGACGTCATGGTTCGCGCTGTGTGCCGATTCGCGGATCTCGGTCTCGATGAGGTAGAGCGCGACCAGCGCGTCGCGCTGCGCCGGTGCGGCGTACAGCAGGGAAAAATAGCGCATCGATCCGGGGGGAGCGGCGCGATTCACCGAGGAGTCATCGAGCATGTGGGCGGTCAAGGCGCTTCGTCTTGCGCGCGCAGCTGGGGTTCGCGGACCAGCCGCTCGATGGGATCGAGAGCTTCGATCTCCTGCCCGGGGCGTATTCCCAACTCGGTGAATTTGCGGGCGCCAGGCAGTACCTGGCGCTCGAGCGAACCGACGGCGTTGTTGTAGGCATCCACGCTGCTGCCCAGATTGCGCCCCAGCCGGGCGAGGTGGCCGCAGAATACGCCCAGGCGCTTGTAGAGATCCTGCGCCAGGACACGGATGGTCTGCGCGTTCTGCGCCAGGGATGCCTGGCGCCAACCGTAGGCGACGGTCTTCAGCAATGCGACCAGGCTGGAGGGCGTGGCGATGATCACATCCTGGCGAATGGCATCCTCGAGCAAGGTCGGCGATTCGGCCAGCGCCGCGGACAGGAACTGGTCGCCCGGGATGAACAGGATGACGAAGTCGGGGCTGTTCTCGAATTGGCTCCAATAGCTTTTCGCGGCCAGTTCGCGCACGCGCTGGCCGACCGCCTGGGCATGCCGGCGCAGCGCCACCGCTCGCTGCTCGTCCGTCGCGGCGTCCATGGCCTCCAGATAGGCGTCCAGCGGCGTTTTCACGTCGATCACCAGATCCCGTCCGTCCGGCATGTGCACGATCATGTCGGGGCGCAGACTGCCTTCGCCGGTTCGATTCTGCGCTTGTTCGGAAAAGTCGCAATGTTCGATCATGCCTGCCAGTTCGGCCAGGCGCCGCAAGGTCATCTCTCCCCACTGGCCGCGTACCTCGGGACGGCGCAAGGCATTGACCAGCGTGCGGGTTTCCCGCTGCAGGGCCTGCTGGCCGAGCGCCACGGACTCCAGCGCACTCTTCAGGCTGCCGAAGGTTTCCGCGCGTTCCTTCTCGATGCGCAGTATCTGCTGTTCGGTCTTGCCGAGCGCTTCGCGGATGGGTGCCAGCATCGTTGCGATCGCTTGCTCGCGCTCGCTCAGCGCTGCCAGCGAGGATTGCTGGTGCTGCCCGAGGTGTTCGCGCGCCAGCCGCAGAAACAGCTCGCTGTTGGAACGCAGCGATGCATCCGCCACGCCGACGAACGCCGATCGCAGTTGCTCCAGGGAACGATCCTGCGAGGCCTGCTGTTCGCGCTCGATCTGCTCCTGGGTCTTCAACTGGGCATTCAGGATCGCCAGTTCGACATGCAGTGACTGCGACTGGCGGCGATGGCGCCACGACGCGCCGAGCACGCCGACGATCAGCCCCAACCCCATCCCGGCCGCCAGTGCGGCGAGTGCTTCGATCACTGCGATGCACCCTGGCCGCGACGCAGATGCATCATGTAGTTCACGTCCACGTTGCTGCTGCGGCGCGCCTTGTTCTGCAGCGGGTCGTAGGCCAGGCCTGCGATGTCCACCACCTCCAGTTGTGCCGCGCGTGCCCAGCGGGCCAACTCGGAGGGCTTGATGAATCGCTCGTAGGTGTGCGTTCCGCGTTCCAGCAGGTTCAGCACGTACTCCGCGCCGACGATGGCCAGCAGGTAGGACTTCAGGTTGCGATTCAGGGTCGAGACGAACACCTGTCCGCCTGGCGCCACCAGCGTATGCAGGGCGCGCAGGACACTGTGAGGATCGGGGACATGTTCCAGCATCTCCATGCAGGCAACGACGTCATACCTGCCCGCACTGTGGGCCGCATGGGCTTCGGCCGATTCGCGCCGATAGCTCACGCTTACCTTGCCCTCCATGGCATGCAGCTCGGCGACTTCTATGGTCAGCGGAGCAAGATCGATTCCAGTGACCTCGGCGCCGCGCCCGGCCATGGCTTCGCTGAGCAGGCCGCCGCCGCAGCCGACGTCCAGTACGCGCTTGCCGCGCAGCGCCGCGGCGCTGTCGATGTAGTCCAGGCGCACCGGATTCAGCGCGTGCAAGGGGCGGAATTCACCTTGCGGATCCCACCATCGCTGCGACGTCGCATCGAAGCGCGCGATCTCCGCCGGGTCGTGGTTGGCGTTCGGATCGAGCTGCGGATCGACGGCTGGCGGCTCGTTATGCGCGGACATGGTCATGGCGATTGCAGGCTCCCGCTGATGCGGTCCCGCCACCGCTCAGCCCGATTCAATACATCCGGTAAATCCATCTGGGTGAGCTGGCCGGTGCGCAGCAACGCCCGGCCCGCCACCCATACGTCGCTGACCTGGTCCCGGCTGGCGGCGAACAGCAGTTGCGCCGCGGGATCGTACACCGGCTGGGTATGGGCGCGGCCCAGGTCGACACAGCACATATCGGCCCACTTTCCAGGTACCAGCGAGCCGATGAGTTCGCCCATCCCCAAGGCCCGCGCGCCGTTCAAGGTCGCGCTACGCAACCAGTCATGCGCGGAAATCTGTGTCGCGTCCGGGAACAGCCCGCTGGCCAGCAGCGCCGCGCTGCGCATTTCGTCCAGCAGGCTCATATCGTTGTTGCTGGCGGCGCCGTCGGTGCCCAGCGCCAGATTGATCCCGTGCGCCTTGAGGGCCGGCACCGGGCAGACACCGTTGCCGAGCTTGAGGTTGGATTGCGGACAGTGCACGACGCTGCCGCCGCCGCGGGCATAGCGCTCCAGGTCCGCGGCATCCAGATGCACCATGTGGATCGCCGTGAGCAGCGGCGAGAGCAGACCCAAGCGCTCCAGTCGCGCCAGGGCAGGTTCGCCGTTGCCCGCGGCGTGCGCGCGGGTTTCATTGACATGCATGGTCATCGGCAGTTCCAGTTCGTCCGCATTGCGCCGCACTCGGCTCAAGGACTCGTCGCCGAGCGCCCAGGTCGCATAGGGGGCAAGCACGGTCGTGATCAAGGGATCGTCACGATACTCGTCGTGCAGCTGCAGGCCTTTGTCCAGGCATTCGTCGGCCGAGCCGGCCCAGAGCGTGGGCGCATCCAGCACCGGCAGTCCGATACAGGCGCGGATCCTGAGCGTCGAGGCCGTCTGCGCGACGACTTCGGGGAACAGGTGCATGTCGGCGAAGCAGGTGGTCCCGCTGGTCAGCATGTCCGCGATGGCAAGCTGCGTGCCGTCGCGCACATATTCCGCATCGATCCAACGCCGCTCCAGGGGCCAGACCTGCCGTGTCAGCCAATGCTCGAAGGAGGAGCTTTCCGCAGCCCCTCTGAGCAGGGCCATCGCTGCATGGGTATGCGCGTTGACCAGGCCTGGCAGCAATACGTGCCGGGGCCGATCGATGAGCTGGCGCGGGGCGAAGCGCTCCAGCGCCGCCTGCGCCGGCAATACGGCAAGGATCCGGCCTTGGTGAACGGCTACGGCGTGATCCGTCAGCGTGCTGTCCCGCGGTTCGATCGGGATGACCCAGCGGGCAGTGATCAATGTATCGATGGGTTCCATGCAAGCTTGACGACCGGGTGGCTCGATTGGGGCGCGTGGCGCGGGCGTGGTGCGGGTGAAGTATAGCTGGGGTCAGGCAATGGCGTTCCGCCACGCGTCGCGGCCGGCGAACGGAACGGTTCGGTCGGGCGCTGTGCTGTGCTAAGATTCGCCACTTCACTGCGCTCCCGGAATGATCTGGTTGGCTCGTAGGGTTCCCGCGGGGTTTTCCGCGGCAGATCGCCTGCGAGGTCCGCCTGTAGATTTTCGGTGCGCCAGCTGCGGATAGGCGCCCGGTGCCCCATCGCAACTGCCTGGCACTGGAACCGAAGCCCGAATAGAACACTGCATGGCCGAAATCGCGCGCGAAATCCTGCACGTCAATCTCGAAGACGAGATGCGCCGGTCGTACCTCGACTACGCGATGAGCGTCATTGTCGGGCGGGCGCTACCCGATGTGCGCGACGGCCTCAAGCCGGTCCATCGTCGCATCCTGTTCGCGATGCACGAGAGCAATAACGTCTATTCACGTCCCTACGTGAAGTGTGCCCGCGTGGTCGGCGACGTGCTCGGCAAATATCATCCGCACGGCGATACCTCCGCCTACGATGCGCTGGTGCGCATGGCGCAGAATTTCTCGATGCGCTACATGCTGGTGGACGGGCAGGGAAACTTCGGCTCGGTCGACGGCGATCCACCGGCGGCCTATCGCTACACCGAATGCCGGATGACGGCGCTCGCCGCCGAATTGCTCGCGGACATCGACAAGGAAACGGTCGATTTCGTCGAGAACTACGACGGCAAGGAGCAAGAGCCGGTCGTATTGCCGACGCGCGTGCCGAGCCTGCTGGTGAACGGCTCCTCCGGCATCGCGGTAGGCATGGCGACCAATATTCCGCCGCACAACCTGAGCGAGGTGATCAGCGCCTGTATCGCGTTGATCGAGGACCCGGAGCTGTCGATCGGCGCCTTGATGGAGCACATCCCGGGTCCGGATTTTCCGACCGCCGGCATCATCAACGGCTCGCAGCAGATCGCCGCGGCCTATCTCACGGGGCGTGGCCGGCTGCACTTGCGGGCCCGCACCGAGATCGAGGAGGACGCCAGGGGCCGCCAGGCGATCATCATTACCGAGCTGCCGTACCAGGTGAACAAGGCGCGGCTGCTCGAGCGAATCGCCGAGCTGGTGCGCGAGAAAGTCATCGACAGCATTGCATCCGACGGACTGCGCGACGAGTCGGACAAGGATGGCATGCGCGTCGTGATCGAGCTCAAGCGGGGCGAGATTGCCGATGTCGTGTTGAACAATCTGTTCAAGCACACCTCGATGGAGACGGTGTTCGGCATCAACATGGTGGCGTTGCAGGACGGGCAACCGAAGCTGCTCAATCTCAAGGAAGTGCTCGATGCATTCCTGCGCCATCGGCGCGAAGTGGTCACCCGCCGCACGATATTCGACCTGCGCAAGGCGCGCGATCGCGCCCACATTCTCGAAGGCCAGGCGGTCGCGTTGGCGAACATCGACGAGGTGATCGCGCTGATCAAGGCCTCGGCCGTGCCGGCCGAAGCGAAAGTCGCCCTGATGCAGCGCGTATGGCCGCCGGGCGGCGTACCGGCGCTGCTGGAGCGCGCCGGGCAAGTGGTCACGCGGCCGGACGATCTGGAGCAGCGGTTCGGCCTGAAGGCCGAGGGCTACCGGCTCTCGGATGTACAGGCGCAAGCGATCCTGGAACTGCGCCTGCATCGCCTGACAGGGCTGGAGCAGGGCAAGATCGTCAGCGAGTACCAGGAATTGCTGGTGCTGATCCAGGATCTGACCGATATCCTGGCGCGGCCCGAGCGGCTGTTGGCAGTGATCCGCGCCGAGCTCGAAGAGATTCGCGCCAAGTACGGCGACCGGCGCCGTACGGAGATCCTGGAGAACCATTCCGATCTGACGATAGAGGACCTGATCGAGCAGCAGGACGTCGTGGTGACGCTGTCGCACGGTGGCTATGCCAAGGCGCAGCCGGTGACGGCCTACCAGGCGCAGCGGCGCGGCGGCCGCGGCAAGGCCGCCACCTCGGTCAAGGAAGAGGACTTCATCGACAAGCTGTTCGTCGCCAATACGCACGATACCCTGCTGTGCTTCTCCAGCGCCGGCAAACTGTATTGGCTCAAGGTCTACCAGTTGCCACAGGCGAGCCGCGGCTCGCGCGGCAGGCCGATCGTCAACCTGTTGCCATTGCAGGAAGGCGAGCGCATCACTGCGGTGCTGCCGATCCATGAGTTCGAGGAGAACAAGTTCGTCTTCATGGCGACGGCGAAGGGTACGGTCAAGAAGACTTCGCTGGAGGCGTTCTCTCGCCGGCGCCAGGCGGGCATCATCGCCATCGAGCTGGATGCCGGCGACCGGCTGGTCGGAGTGGATATCACCGATGGCAGCCGGCAGATCATTCTGTGTTCCAGCAGCGGCAAGGCGATCCGCTTCAGCGAGGACGATGTGCGCCCGATGGGGCGTACCGCCGCCGGTGTGCGCGGCATTCGTCTGCCGGATGACGAGGAGGTCATTTCCCTGATCATCGTCGATGAGCAGGGGATGGTGCTCACCGCCTCCGAGAACGGCTACGGCAAGCGCACGATCATCGAGGATTTCCCGATCCACGGACGTGGCGGGCAAGGAGTGATCGCGCTGCAGATCAGCGAACGCAACGGCCGCCTGGTCGGCGCCTTGCAGGTAAATCCCGGCGATGAAATCATGCTCATCAGTTCCGGCGGTACGCTGGTGCGCACGCCGGTGGGCGAAGTTTCGATCCAGGGCCGCAACACCCAGGGCGTGCGCCTGATCCGTCTTGACGACGGCGATCGTCTCGTGGGCCTGGAGCGCATCATCGCCGATGGCGGCGATGCCGAAGCGGGAGTCGCTGCTGCCGATGAAGGGGAGGGCGGGCACGCCGACGGAAGCGATGCGACGGGTGGGACGGACGGGACTGAAAGTTGATTCAGGCACATCGTCTGTCATCCCGGGCCGCGGCCCGGGAGCCTGGCTCGCCGGCCAGGGATGCCTCGTTCCAGGATGGATCGTGGCGCAGGCAGGTGGAAGTGGCGCTGACGGTGCACGTTCGTCGATCGAACGGCTCGCGCCTGCGGCCCACATCTTGACATTCATCACTTAAATTATCTGAACACTCCCATGCGCGTTTTCAATTTTAGTGCGGGTCCCGCAGTTCTCCCTCTGGAAGTGCTGGAGCAGGCTCGTGAAGAGATGCTCGATTGGCACGGCACCGGCATGTCGGTCATGGAGATGAGTCATCGCGGCAAGGCCTTCGTCTCGATTGCCGAGCAGGCCGAGGCGGACCTGCGCGAGCTGCTGGCCGTACCGAGTCATTACAAAGTGCTGTTCCTGCAGGGCGGGGCAACCGCGCAGTTCGCCGCGATCCCGATGAATTTCGCGACGCCGGACAGCGTCGTGGACTATGTGAATACCGGTGCCTGGTCGAAAAAGGCCATCGGCGAGGCGAAGCGCTTTGCGACGGTGAACGTGGCCGCCGACGCCGGTGCGCCCTATGCCTCGATTCCGCAGCCGGCGAGCTGGCAGCGCAGCCCGAATGCGGCCTATCTGCACTACACGCCGAACGAAACCATAGGCGGCGTCGAATTTCATTTCGTGCCGCGGCCCGAGGGCGACGTGCCGCTGATCGCGGACATGTCCTCGACCATCTTGTCGCGCCCGATCGATGTATCGCAATTCGGCATGATCTACGGCGGCGCGCAAAAGAACATCGGGCCGGCGGGGCTCGCGCTGGCGATCGTGCGCGAGGATCTGCTCGGGCGGGCACGGGCGGGTACGCCGACCATCATGGACTTTGCCGCGCTGGCGAAGGATGGTTCGATGCTCAATACGCCGCCGACCTACGCCTGGTATGTGGCAGGGCTGGTGTTCCAGTGGCTCAAGCGCCTGGGCGGGTTGCAGGCGATGGGTGAGCGCAACCAGGCCAAGGCCCGCAAGCTGTACGGGGCGATCGATGGCTCATCCTTCTATGCCAACCCGGTGGCGAAGGACGCCCGCTCCTGGATGAACATTCCGTTCACGCTTGCCAAGCCGGAACTCGACAAGACGTTCATCGCCGAGGCCAGGGAGGCGGGACTGGTGACGCTCGAGGGGCATCGCTCGGTCGGCGGCATGCGTGCCTCCCTCTACAATGCGATGCCCATGGAGGGCGTCGAGGCGCTGGTTGGCTTCATGCAGGAATTCGAGAGGAAGCACGGATGAGCTATCGCATCCTGACGCTCAACAACATCTCGGTGCGAGGCCTGGAACGCCTGCCGCGCGAGCGCTACGAAATCGCTTCCGAGTTTTCCCATCCGGATGCGGTGCTGGTGCGTTCGGCCAACATGCATCAGATGGAGCTGCCCGACAGCATCAAGGCGGTCGGCCGTGCCGGCGCCGGCACCAACAACATTCCCGTGGCCGCCTTGTCGAAGCGCGGCATACCGGTATTCAATGCGCCGGGCGCCAATGCGAATGCGGTCAAGGAGCTGGTGATCGCCGGCCTGTTTCTCGCCGCGCGCAACATCTGCCAGGCATGGGAATACGTCCGCCAGCTCGAGGAAAGCGGTGAGCGGCTCGATGAGGCGGTGGAGAAGGGCAAGAAAAAGTTCGTCGGCTACGAGCTGCCCGGTCGCACGCTGGGGGTCATCGGCCTGGGCGCCATCGGCGTGGAAGTCGCCAATGCCGCTCATCTGCTGGGCATGCGCGTGCTGGGCTTCGATCCGCAGATCACGGTGCGGCGCGCCTGGCAATTGTCCTCCGGCGTCGAACAGGCGCTGTCGCTCGATGATTTGTTTGCCCGCAGCGACATGGTGAGCGTGCACGTACCGCTGCTGGAGGACACGCGCGGCCTGGTCAATGCCATGCGTCTGCGCCTGATGAAAAAGGAAGGGGTCGTTTTGAACTTCTCGCGCGGCAGCATCGTGGAGGAAGCGGCCGTCGTGGAAGCATTGGATGCCGGGGAACTCGGCGCGTACATCTGCGACTTCCCGACAGCGCAGCTGAAGAATCACCCCAAGGTCGTGGCTTTGCCTCATCTGGGCGCCTCGACCGGCGAGGCCGAGGAGAACTGCGCCATCATCGTCACCGACACCTTGCGCGACTTCCTGGAGAACGGCAATGTGCGCCATTCGGTGAATTTTCCCGAGGCGATCATGCCGCGTTCCGCCAGCGCAACCCGTTTGTCGATCGCCAACGTGAACATGCCGAACATGGTCGGGCAGATCTCGACGGCACTGGCGGCGGCGAGTCTGAATATCGCCGATTTGTTGAACAAGTCGCGTGGCGAACTGGCGTACACCTTGATGGACGTCGACGGCGAGGTTCCCCAGTCGGTCATCGATGCCTTGCACCGCATCGAAGGCGTACTCGCGGTGCGCGCGCTATAGGACTGTACGCCGGACGGCAGGCATCCCATGAAGCGCCCATCGAAATCCAGATTGCCTGCGGCTGCCACGGTGCTTGTCACCGAACGGGTCGCGGCGACGGTACGTACTGCCCGGCAGGACGAGAGTCAATCCTCGTCGCCGCCCGCGCCGAAGACGGGGATGAAGAAAGCGACGGTAAAAGACGGTGCCAAGGCCCAGGGCAAGGCCACAACCAGCACCAGGGCCACAAC
>JBEBRC010000075.1:0-13080 GCA_040395055.1 Steroidobacter denitrificans | reverse complement strand
CTTGCATCGATCCTCATGAATGCGACAAAAAGAAAACGTGGCTCGGCCGCCGCCATGCCGCTCAAGCGCACAGGCGCCGGCGATCCAACCGCCGGCGAGCGACCCGCAGCGGCCGTCGTCATTGCGCTCGCGAGCCACTGCACCGTGAAGGATGCCGCCGCCCTGAAGCAGGCGTTGTGCGAGATCGTGCAGGAACCACAGCCCGTGGTGGTGGATGCGCAGGACCTGCAGCGCATCGATACCGCGGCCTTGCAATTGTTGTGCGCCTTCGTGCGCGAGCGCACAGCGCTGGGGCGGCGGATCCAATGGCGTGGCGATCTGGCGCTGCTGCGCGAGGCCGCCGGACTGCTCGACGTCGCTGCCTTGCTGCGACTGCCCGAGGCAGGTCTGGAAGCGGTTGGAGCTGCGACATGATTCGCATCCTGGCCGTCGACGATTCGCCATCGATGCGCGACATGGTGCACATCGCGCTGAGCACGGCCGGCTTCGAAGTCACCCAAGCGCAAACGGGCCAGGAAGCCCTCGATCTTGCGCGCCGGACCGCATTCGATCTGGTGCTCTCGGACGTCAACATGCCGGGGATGAGCGGCATCGACCTGATACGTGCCTTGCGTGCCGAAGAGGGTTATCGACACACGCCGATTCTGATGCTCACGACCGAAAGTTCGGCGGCCAGCAAGCGCGAGGGCAAGGAGGCGGGTGCGACGGGCTGGATCGTCAAGCCATTCGATCCAGCCCAGCTGATAGCCACCATGCAGCGGGTGATGAGGTAGTCATGGCGCTCGATCTCGCACAGTTTCATGACGCCTTCTTCGATGAAAGCTTCGAGGCGCTCGACCAGATGGAGGCGGCGCTGCTCAAGCTCAATCCGGGAGCGCCCGAGCCGGAACTGATCAATACCATCTTCCGCGTCGCCCATTCGATCAAGGGCGGCAGCGCGACCTTTGGCTTCTCGGACGTCGCCTCATTCACTCACAGCTGCGAGACACTCCTGGACGAGCTGCGCGGCAATCGGATGCAGGTCACGAGCATGATCACCGATCTGCTCCTGAAATCGGTCGACGTCATGCGCGAGATGCTGCGCGCGGTCCAACACCACGAGGCAGTCGACGCCCAGCGCATCGCGGATCTGCAGTTCGATCTGGAAATGGCGATCTTGAACAAGGACGCGGCCTCGGCCTCGGCCTCGGCACCCGCGGCTGGGGACGAGGCGCCCGCCGCGGCACCGGACCCGATTTCGCCCACGGCGAGTGCGCCCACGCTCGAGCGCGCCAAGCACCGCTGGCGCATCCGCTTCCAACCCTATCCGCAACTGTTCGTGCATGGCAACGATCCGCTGCGCATGCTGCGCGAGTTGTCCGAAACGGGCGAACTGACCGTGCAGGCGCAGACCGACGAGCTGCCCTCGCTGGCCGACCTCGATCCGGAGGCGTGCTATTTGTCCTGGGACTTGACCGTCGAGACTGAAGCGACGCGCGAGGTCATCGAGCAGGTGTTCGATTGGGCCGAAGGAGATTGCGAACTGCATGTGCATGATGAGTATGCACACGGCGCGAACGCGGCCGGCGCAGCGTCGTTCGCCGCGCCCTTGCCGGCCGCCGCTGCGAACGCCCAGGGCGGAGTCGTCAAGCTGCAGCCGGAAGCGGCCCGCATGCCGCCGGGACCGGCGGAGGGCGCCGAGACGCCCAAGAACGGCCTGGGCGACGGCAGCTCGATTCGGGTAAGCACGGAGAAGATCGATGAACTCATGAATACGGTGGGTGAGCTGGTCATCACCCAGTCGATGCTGACCCAGCTTGGAACCAGGGTTGCCGGCGACGTCGCCGACCAGCTGCGCTCGGGATTGGCGCAACTGGAGCGCAACGTGCGCGAGCTCCAGGAAAGCGTCATGCGCGTGCGCATGCTGCCGATCAGCTTCGTCTTCAGCCGCTTTCCGCGCATGGTGCGCGACGTCAGTCAGCGCCTGGGCAAACAAGTCGAACTCAAGATGAGCGGCGACCAGACGGAACTCGACAAGACCGTGCTGGAGAAGATCGGCGATCCGTTGGTGCATCTGGTGCGCAACGGCGTGGACCATGGCCTGGAACTGCCGCAGGTGCGGCTGGCCGCGGGCAAGCCGGCCGTCGGTACCGTGTACCTGGAGGCCTACCACAAGGGCGGCAACATTACAGTGGAGGTCGGCGACGACGGCGGTGGCCTGGACAAGGAGCGAATCATCGCCAAGGCGCGCTCGCGCGGCCTGATCGGGCCCAACGAGACTCCGGGCGACGAGGCCATCTACGATCTCATCTTCATGGCGGGATTCTCCACCGCCGACCACGCCACCGACATCTCCGGCCGCGGCGTGGGCATGGATGTGGTGCGTAGAAACATCAAGGAACTGGGCGGCACGATCGAAGTGCGCTCCACGCCCGGTGCAGGCTCGCGCTTCATCATTACCTTGCCGCTCACCCTGGCTATCGTCGACGGCCAGTCGGTTGCCGTGGGCACGGAAACCTACATCGTGCCGTTGATCACGATCATCGAGTCGCTGCAACTCAAGCCGGGCATGGTCAATCGCGTCGCCGGGCAGGGCGAAGTGTTCTGGTTTCGCGATGCCTATGTGCCGATCGTGCGCCTGCACGAAGTATTCGCGCTACGCCCCAGGACCACGCAGCTGCACGAGGGCCTGATCATGGTGGTGGAAGGCGATGGACGTCGAGTTGGACTGTTCGTCGACGATCTGCTGGGCCAGCAGCAAGTGGTGATCAAGTCGCTGGAAACAAATTTCCGCCGTGTGGACGGGGTATCGGGCGCGACGATCCTCGGTGACGGCGCGGTGGCGCTGATCCTCGATGTGCCTGGCCTGGTGCGTGTGGCCAGCCAACGGGCCGCTGCCTAGCGCACAGCGCAGAGCGGGCATCTGCATCGAAGCGGTATCGAACAAACGAAGCTGAGGGTGGTATGAGTACATTGAATATCAGCGTCAAGGCCAAGCTCTTCTCGACGCTTGCCATCACCGCGGTGGTGATGATCGTCGTCGGTGTGCTGGGATTGTCAGGGACGAAGGGCAGCAATGCCGATCTGGATGCAATCTTTTCCAATCGATTCATGCCGACCGGCTGGGTGGGTTCGATCGAGGCGCACGAGCGCGAAGTGCTGGAGAAGGCGGAGGACGTCGTCATCCGCCAGGATGCGCTGGCGGTCAAGGCGGCGAACGACCTGCTGCGCGAGCGCGATGCAGCGGTCAAGGATCTGCTGCAAAAACTGCGCGCCACCGATCTGACGGATGACGAGCGATCGATCGTCGAGCAGTTCAGCCGCCAGGGTTCCGATGTGCTTGCATTCGTGCAGGAGGCACTGGTCGCAGCCGAGTCGGGCGTATTCCAGAGAGCGGAGAGCGTCTTGATCGAGAAGGCGCGTCCAACGTTCATGGAGCTGAGCACCACCGGCGACCAGTTGCTGCGGGCGCAGATCGAAGTGGCGCAGCAGATGCGTACCACTGCCGAGCAGAACTTCAATCAAATCAGCGCCATCATCATCGCAGCGATCGTAATCGGCATCGGCTTGGCCGGACTGCTCAGCTTCATGCTCATTCGCTCGATCGTGAGTACCTTGAATGCCGCCGTCAATATCGCAGACCGGATCGCCGGTGGCGAGTTGGGCAACGAGGTGCGGATAGAAAGCAACGACGAGCTCGGCCGGCTGCTGGATTCGCTGAAACGCATGGATGGCAAACTGGTGGAGATCGTCGGCGGCGTTCGCGGCAGCGCAGACGCGGTCGGCGCGGCGGCGCGGCAACTCTCTCACGGCAACGACGATCTGTCGCAGCGCACTCAAGAGCAGGCCGCGGCGCTCGAGCAGACCGCCTCCAGCATGGAGCAGATGACCGCCACCGTGAAGCAGAACGCCGACAATGCGCGCCAGGCCAATCAACTTGCCGTGGGCGCGCGCGAGCAGGCGGAGAAGGGCGGAGCGGTCGTACACCGGGCGATCGGCGCCATGGGTGAGATCAATGCCTCGAGCCGCAAGATCGCCGACATCATCGGCGTCATCGACGAGATTGCCTTCCAGACCAACCTCCTGGCCTTGAATGCCGCGGTGGAAGCGGCGCGTGCTGGCGAGCAGGGCCGCGGCTTCGCCGTGGTCGCTACCGAAGTACGCAACCTGGCGCAGCGCAGCGCGAGCGCCGCCAAGGAGATCAAGGAACTGATCAACGATTCGGTGGACAAGGTCAAGATCGGCTCCGAGCTGGTCGACGAATCGGGCAAGACACTTGCCGAGATCATGGACAGCGTCAAGAAGGCAACCGATATCGTGGCCGAGATCGCGGCCGCGAGCGAAGAGCAGTCCGCGGGCATCGAGCAAGTGAACAATGCGGTCAACCAGATGGACAATGTGACGCAGCAGAACGCCGCGTTGGTGGAGGAGGCTTCCGCAGCCAGCAAATCGATGGAGCAGCAGTCGAGCATGCTGGTGTCGCAGATCGGGTACTTCCGCGGCGGCCACCTGTCCGCGGCCGGCCAGCCGGCCAGCGGCCCGCAGGTGGTTCGCCTGCCTGCGGCCACCACCAGGGCGGTGCGTACGCCAACCCCGCACCAGGTCGCGGTGGCGCCTGCTCCACGGCCGGCCACCATGCCCTTGGCTCGCGCCAGCGGTGACGACAGCTCCTGGAGCGAATTCTAGGAATCTCGGGAACCATCATGACTGAGCAAACGGCGATTCATCAGACAGCCTCCCAGGGCATGCCCATCGGACGGTCGAGCCAGGCGCTCGAGCCGCGGGGTGCCGCCGGCGTGGCGGCTTCCAATCAGATGCTTACCTTCACCTTGGGCGAGGAAACCTACGGCGTGGATATTCTGCGGGTACAGGAAATCCGCGGCTGGTCTCCGGTCACGCGTATCCCGCAGGCGCCGGCCCATGTGCTGGGAGTGCTCAATCTTCGCGGGTCGATCGTACCGATCGTCGATCTGCGAATGCGGTTCAATCTGCAGCGCGCCGAATACACGCCGTTGACGGTGATCATCGTCCTGTCGGTCGAATCCGCGGTCGGACGCCGGGATTTCGGCCTGGTGGTCGATGGCGTCTCGGATGTGGTCGACGTCGCCGCGGACGAGGTGAAGCCGACGCCGGAATTCGGGGAGCAGGTCAGTACCGAGTTCATCGAAGGCCTTGCTGCCGTTTCCGGGCGCATGGTCATGCTGCTCGATGTCGATCGACTCATCGGTGGCGACGTCGTCGAGCCGGCGCCGCTGCCGGCTGCCTGAGACGACGTGAACGACCGCGCCGAGGACATGAGCGCCGTGAGCGAGCCATACGGGGGCATGCAGGGTCCCTTGCTCGGCGATACGGAGTTCGAGTTCATTCGGCACGTCGTGGCGGAGAATGCCGGCATTGTGCTGGGGGCGAACAAGCGTCAGCTGGTGCAAGGGCGGCTGGGCCGGCGGCTGCGTGAACTGGGGCTGGCCTCCTACCTGGATTACTGCGACCACGTCCGCGATGCCGGACCCGAGGAACTGGTCGGACTGATCAATGCCTTGACGACGAACGTTACGGCGTTTTTTCGCGAGAATCATCATTTCGAGGCCTTGGCCTCGTACATGCTGCCCGAAGCGATGCAGCGCAATGCGGCCACACGGCGCATCCGGATGTGGTCGGCAGGCTGTTCGAGCGGCGAGGAGCCCTACTGCCTGGCGATGATCGCCAACGAGGTGATCCCGGACGCAGCCCGCTGGGATACGAAGATTCTCGCCACCGATATCGACAGCAACGTGGTCGCCACCGGCCAACGGGCCATCTATCCCTTGGAGCGTCTTGGCGCCGTATCGCCGGCGCGCCTGCGGGCATGCTTTCGCAAGGGCGGCGGGGAGTGGGCGGGGCACGCGATGCTCAAGCCAGAGGTTCGCGAGCGGGTGGCGTTCCGCGTGCTGAACCTCCTGGATCGTTGGCCGATGAACGGTCCGTTCGACATCATCTTCTGTCGCAACGTGATGATTTACTTCGACCAGAAGACCAGAGAAAAACTGGTGCGGCGTTTCGCGGATCTGCTGACGCAAGACGGCTATTTGTGCATCGGGCATTCCGAATCCATACATCAAGGCTATGCGCCGCTGCGGCTGGTCGGCAAGACGATCTACCGCAAGCATGGGGCAATCGCGCATGCGAACTGAGATCGCGCTGCCGCGCACACTGCCGGGGTTCGAAGCGATACGCCGCTATTACGATGCGGAAGGCAAGCTGATCGTCAAGCTGCTGGCCGGCGACTATTACGTCACCTGCGAGAACGAGGTTCTCGATACGGTCCTGGGCTCGTGCGTGTCGGCGTGCATACGCAACCCGCAACTGCGCGTCGGAGGCATGAATCATTTCATGCTGCCGCGCCCCAGCGGGACAGGCAGTGATACCTGGGACCATCGCGCCGGCCAGGCAACGCGCTACGGCAGCGCGTCGATGGAGCAGTTGATCAACCGTATCCTGAGTTTTGGCGGGACACGCGCCGACCTGGAGGTGAAGATCTTCGGCGGCGGGCGTGTCTTGTCGAGCTTGATGGACGTGGGGAATCGCAATGTGAGCTTCGTGCGCGACTATCTGCGGCAGGAAGGCCTGCGCGTCGCGTCCGCGGATGTTGGTTCCACGGCGCCGCGTCACGTCCAGTATTTTCCGATGAGCGGACGTGCGCGCGTCCGGCACTTGACTTCAGGGCACGGCGAAGATGTCGCCTCGACAGAGCAGCGATACCTCAAGGGCCTGGAGAAGGCGCCGGTTGCCGGCGAGATCGATCTGTTCTAGGACGCTGCCATGACCATCAGAGTTCTTATCGTCGACGATTCAGCGCTGGTGAGGAAGATCCTGGGCGAGATACTCGGCGCGGATCGCGACATCGAGGTCATCGGCACCGCCGCCGATCCGTACGCTGCGCGCGAGCGCATCAAACAGTTGAATCCCGATGTCATCACCTTGGATGTGGAAATGCCGCGCATGGACGGCATTACCTTTCTGGAGAACTTGATGAGACTGCGCCCTATGCCAGTGGTCATGGTGTCCTCGCTCACGCAGCATGGCGCGGACGTGACGCTGCGCGCGCTGGAGCTCGGAGCGATCGATTTTGTCGCCAAGCCCCGCATAGACATCGCCGGTAGTCTGGCGACCTATGCCGCGGGACTGGTCGAGAAGGTGAAGGTGGCGGCCGGCGCGCGGGTCGGCGCCCGCCGCAGCATCGGCTGTCGCGCCGCGCCGCCGTGCGAGCCTGCGCGCGCCTTGCGGGCCGCTGCAGTGCTGCGCACCACGGAGCGAATCATTGCGGTAGGCGCCTCGACCGGGGGCACGGAGGCGATTCGCGAACTCCTTGCCGGGTTGCCGCCGGACGCGCCGGCGATGGTCATCTCCCAGCACATTCCGGCCGCGTTCAGCAAGCCGTTTGCCGAACGCATGAATCGTTATGCGGCGATGTCCGTGTGCGAGGCCCAGGATGGGCAATACATTCTGCCGGGGCATGTCTACATCGCACCGGGCGATCGGCATCTGCTGGTCGAGCGCGATGGGGCTCGCTACCGCTGCCGGCTCAGCGCCGCGGCGCATGTCAACCGGCATCGCCCCAGCGTGGACGTGATGTTCTGCTCGGTGGCGCGCAATGCCGGCCCGAATGCCGTCGGCGTCATTCTCACCGGCATGGGAGAGGATGGCGCGCAAGGCTTGAAGGAAATGCTGGATGCCGGCGCGCAAACGATGGCTCAGGACCAAGCCAGCAGTGTCGTGTGGGGCATGCCCGGGGCCGCGGTCCGACTGGGAGCGGCGCAACAGGTGCTGCCCTTGCATCAGATCGCCGGCGAATTGGTGCAACTGCTCGAGGAAGAGACCGCTCATGCACTCGCCGGCGCGGGCGCCTAGGCATGCCCCGCCCTGGACTGTGCGCTCCAGGATCTGGCCGGGCAGTGACGTGGCGCATGGATCCGCCCGCGGGGCGGCCCTACACTCAGCCGACGAAGAATCGATACATGTTTGAGTATTCTGCCGTAATGTGGATATGACGATGACCACTCCTACTCCTGCCGATGAGCCCACGGTGCCGGTCGATCATGCGACGGCTTTCGCATTCGTCAGCGAACTTGCACAGGAAGTTTCGCGTGGCCGCGTGGAACTGCCCTCGTTTCCGGACGTCGCGGTTCGCGTGCGCAAGGTGCTGGCGGATGAGCAGATCGGCAACGAGCAGATTGCTCGCGTGGTGGGCTCGGAGGCGGGATTGGCGGCGCGCGTTTTTACACTGGCCAACTCGGCTGCCATGAATCGCAGCGGACATGCGATTTCCGAGCTCAAGACCGCGATCAATCGCATCGGCCACAACAACGTACGCACGGCGGCGGTTTCTTTTGCGATCGCGCAGCTGCGTCGGGCCGACGAGCTGCGCCATATCTCCGGCGAACTCGAGGAGCTGTGGAACGAGGCGACATTGGTGGCTGCGCTGGCCTTTGCCGTGGCGGCACGCACCCATGTCAATGCCGATGAGTCGATGCTTGCCGGGCTGTTGCACAACGTCGGCAAGATCTACATCCTGGCGCGAAGCAATCGTCATCCCGGTTTGTCCAAGGACCCCGCCTCGCTGGCGCAGATCATGCGCGACTGGCATGCCAACGTGGGCAAGGCCATCGTGGAGAATTGGGGCTTTCCCGAGCAGATCGCCGAAGCGGTGGGCGAGCAGGAAAGCATGGAACGTAGCGCGACGCAGCCTGATGTGGCGGACGTACTGAGCGTGGCGGTGATGATGTCGACCTTCATCGGGCATGAAGCCGATCTGGAATTGAACATGCAGGGGGTCAGTGCGTTCTGGCGCCTGGGCCTGGACAACGACAAGTGCGTGCATGTCATGCGCGACTGCGCCGAGGAAATCAGCGCCTTGCGGGCGGCGCTCGGCGACTGAGGCAGTCCTTGGCTTTTGCGAGCACAGTCCGTCAAGGCAGGGGCGGGCGGTTGCGGAAAAGCCTGATGGGCTACAGGGTGGAATTCACTAGCGGGCGTGCCTGAGGGCGGCGGTGCAGCCGCGATTGGTACGGATTGTTTTCGCCGACCGGCTGGCACACGGTCCATCGTTTCCAACGATCAATCGGTACTACCGGTGGCAGCGGCCCACGAGAAATCCCGTCAGCGACGAACGCCCCAGGACGAAATCGCCCGCCGCGCGGCGATCGAGGCGCGGCGCCTCACCCAGGACCTCGAGCGGCGCCTCACCGAATGCCGGATGCAGTTGGAAAGCGCCACCCGCGAGCTCGAGGAATTTGCCTATTCCGTCGCGCACGACCTGCGGGCGCCTCTGCGCCTCATTCACGCGCATGCGCAGATGCTGCGCGAGTACCGCGGTATAGCCGCGGTACAAGAGCCGATGACTCACGTGGACCAGATCCAAAGAGGCGCCGAGGAGATGAACGCCCTCATCGATGGGTTGCTTGGCTTGTCGCGCGTGAGCCGGATGGAGATGAGGCAGGAGCCGACTGCGCTCGGGGAGTTGTTGCGCAGCGTAATCGATTCGATGGCACCCCAGCGCAACATCGAATGGCATATCGATCCCTTGCCCTGCGTGGCCTGCGATCCGGAACTGATGCGGCTGGTCCTTGCCTGCCTGGTCGACAACGCCGCCAAGTATTCGCGCACGCGCCGCGTTGCCAGCATCGTGGTCGGCACCGCCATGCACGACGATCGGCACTATGTGTTCGTGCGCGACAATGGCGTCGGGTTCGACATGCGCTATGCGCACAAGCTGTTCGGCATGTTCCAGCGCCTGCACCGGCAGGACGAGTTCGAGGGTAGCGGGATCGGGCTGGCGACGGCCAGGCGAATCATCGAGCGGCATGGAGGACGGATCTGGGCCGAAGCCGCCGTCGACAAGGGCGCCGAATTCCGCTTCACCCTGGCAGGGTTGTAGCCGGCAAGGATTCCCGCCCCTGCGCGGCGACTGCCGGCGCCGCGCCAGCCAGTGCCCGATGGCGTCGTCCAGCGCACCGGCGGGAGGTCCGGGGCGTGCCCGGTGCGGGATTGCTGGTTCCGGCAGGGCAGTCCCGTTATCCTTCCGGGCTTCGATGAAGATCTGGCGATCCTTTTCCCATGCAAGAACGTTACGACCCTGCCGCCGTCGAGGCGCAGGCACAAGCTTTCTGGACCTCCGAACGCGCTTTCAGCGTCAGCGAAGAATCGGATAGGCCCAAATTCTACTCCCTGTGCATGTTTCCCTATCCCAGCGGGCGGCTGCACATGGGACATGTGCGCAACTACACGATAGGCGACGTCATCACTCGCTTCATGCGCATGCAGGGGCACAACGTCCTGCAGCCCATGGGCTGGGACGCCTTCGGCTTGCCGGCCGAGAATGCAGCGATCGCCAATGGCGTTCCGCCCGCGAAATGGACCTACGACAACATTGCCTATATGAAGGGCCAGCTGCAGTCGCTGGGCTTCGCGCTGGATTGGGAGCGCGAGTTCGCCACCTGCCAGCCGGCCTACTACCGGTGGAATCAATGGATGTTCCTGCGCATGCTGGAGCGAGGCATCGCCTACAAAAAGACCGGTACCGTCAATTGGGATCCGATCGACCAGACCGTGCTGGCCAATGAGCAGGTGATCGATGGGCGTGGCTGGCGCACCGGCGCGCTGGTCGAGAAGCGCGAGATCCCGATGTATTACCTGCGTATCACGGACTACGCCCCCGACCTGTTGCAGTCGCTGGATCAATTGCCCGGCTGGCCGGAGCGCGTGCGGACCATGCAGGCGAACTGGATCGGCCGCAGCGAGGGCGTGCGGCTTGGGTTTCCGTATGAATTGCAGGGCGAACAGCAACTGCTGAACGTTTTCACCACGCGTGCGGACACGATCATGGGCGTGACGTTCTGCGCCGTGGCTGCCGAACATCCACTGGCGACCTTCGCCGCCGCCTCCAACCCGCAGCTCGCGGCATTCATCGAGGAGTGCAAGCGCGGCTCGGCCATGGAAGCCGACCTCGCCGTGATGGAGAAGAAGGGCCTTGCGACCGGCTTGTCCGTGACGCATCCGCTATCAGGCGAGCAGATCCCGGTGTGGGTCGGCAACTACGTGTTGATGACCTACGGCGACGGGGCGGTGATGGGCGTGCCCGCGCACGATGAGCGCGACTATGAGTTCGCGCTCAAGTACGGTTTGCCGATCAAGCCGGTCATCCGCCACGCCAAGGGCGATGAGGTGCCGGCCCCCTGGCAGCCGGAGTACGGCGCCCACGGCGTCTGCATCAATTCCGGCCAATTGGATGGCATGGATTATCAACAGGCGGTCGAGGCGGTGGCCGCGCAGCTCAAGGCCAGGAACCTCGGCGACAAACAGGTCCATTGGCGGCTGCGCGACTGGGGCATCTCCCGGCAGCGCTACTGGGGCTGTCCGATCCCGCTGATCCATTGCCCGCAATGCGGCGACGTGCCGGTACCGGACCAGGATCTGCCGGTGGTGCTGCCCGAGGGGCTGACGCCCGATGGCAGTGGCAACCCGTTGACGAAAACCCAGGCATTCTATGAATGTACCTGTCCGAAGTGCGGAGCTGCGGCGCGCCGGGAAACGGATACCATGGATACCTTCGTGGATTCCTCCTGGTATTTCGCGCGTTTCGCCTGTCCCGACAATGACGATGCCATGGTCGACGCGCGCGCCGACTACTGGATGCCGGTCGATCAATATATCGGCGGTATCGAGCACGCGATTCTGCACTTGTTGTATTCGCGATTCTGGACGCGCGTCATGCGCGACCTGGGCCTGCTGACGGTCAAGGAGCCGTTCAGCAACCTGCTCACGCAGGGCATGGTGCTGAACGACATCTATTCGCGCAAAGGCAGCGATGGGCGTACCCAGTACTTCAATCCCGCCGAGGTCGAGGTGCAGCTGGATGCGAAAGGCACGAGAGTGGGCAAACTCGTGGCAGACGGCCGCCCGGTCGAATGGGAAGGCATGCGCACGATGTCCAAGTCCAAGAACAATGGCGTCGATCCGGCCATGCTGGTCGAACAGTACGGCGCCGACAGCGTGCGGCTGTTCATGATGTTCAAGTCGCCGCCGGAGGACACGCTGGAATGGTCCGACGATGGCGTCGAGGGGGCGGCGAGATTCATGCGGCGGCTGTGGCGGATGGTTCACGAGCAGGTGACGGGCGATGCGCCCGCTGCCGGCAGGGTCGCGGCGGGCGCCCTGGACCAGGCGGCGTTGAGCAGCCAGCAGCGTGACGTGCGCCGCGCCGCCCATGCGACCGTGGTCAAGGTCACCGGGGACATCGGCCGCAGGCGCGTATTCAATACGGCTATCGCCGCGGTCATGGAGCTGATGAATACGCTGGCGAAGTTCGACGACTCCTCGGCGCAGGGCCGCGCCGTCAGGCGCGAGGCGATCGAGTTGATCGTGCAGATGCTGGCGCCGATCGTTCCGCATGCCTGCCACGTACTGTGGCACGCGCTTGGCCATGATGATGCGCTGATGGATCACGCCTGGCCGGTTGCCGATCCCGACGCGCTGCGCCAGGACAATGTCGAGATCGTGGTACAGGTCAACGGCAAGCTGCGCGGACGCATCAGCATCGCCGCCGACGCCAGTGACGAACAGATCCGTGCCGCGGCGCTGGCTGATGACGGCGTGAGCAAATGGATCGAGGGCAAGGCGGTGCGCAAGGTCATCATCGTCAAGGGCAAGCTGGTGAGCATCGTCGTCTAGGATGCCGCGCCGGGACCATCGTCCGCTGACGGCCATGGCCGCCAGCGCCTCGCGGGCGGCTCCATCGCGATGGCCGCGCGTCGCGCCTGCCCGGGGAGGGGGGACTGCGCCGGGGCTGACCCGAAATGTGGATGCCGTCATGCGGTTTCCCGCTGCACTGTCTGTATACTCGTGAGCGTGGCCGGTCGACTCAGGGGTACAGGGATGAACGCGGAACCGACGAGGGCATGGGCGTCGTGGCGGGCCGCGTGCAGGGTGCTCCTGGCTTGTTGCGTGATTGTCCTGGCCGGCTGTGGCTGGCGCCTGCAGGGTACCGCGAAGCTTTCCGAACGCATGGCGGTGACCTATATCGACGCCGCGGACCGATACACCGATTTCAATCGGGCGCTGCGGGAG
>JBEBRC010000074.1:0-13117 GCA_040395055.1 Steroidobacter denitrificans | reverse complement strand
CCGAGGCGCAGGCCGAAGCCACTTCGCAGGAGAACGCCCTGTAATCCGCGCTGAACCCGGTTTTTCCGGCATCGGCGGGCAGGCAGACGAAGAGGACGGCGGGCGAAGGGGTGTTCTGCTACAGTAAATCAGACGCACTTTCGCCGCCGCCCAGGCATTCAAATCCTCAGATGCACGCTGGAATTCCTATGGATTGCGATTGGCATGATGGCCGGCCGATTTATCGGCAGCTGCGCGACCGTGTGGTCGCGATGATTCTCGATGGTGAGCTCAACGAAGGCGATTCGCTGCCTTCGGTGCGCAATGTCGCGGCCGAGTACCAGGTCAACCCCTTGACCGTGCTCAAGGGCTACCAGCAACTGGTCGACGAGCAATTGGTCGAGAAAAAACGGGGCCGGGGAATGTTCATCAACGCGGGTGCGCGCGAGCTGCTGTTGCAAGGCGAGCGGCAGAAGTTCCTGGCCGAGGAATGGCCGAAGGTGCACGCTACGATCCAACGTCTGGGCTTGCAGGCAGCAGAGCTGCTGCGCAGGGGCGCGGATTCGCCCGACGACCCGCGCCGGGAGGATTGAGCGCGGGCAGCGCCGCGCGAGAATGCTTAACTAGAATGCTTTAAGTAGTGCCCTGGGTAGTGCCCGGGGGTTCGCCTTGCCCCTGCCCGGCCGCAGCGGGGCGCGACTCGAGGTTGCCTGGCCGTTCCTGGATCCATTGTTGCGTCGGCAGTGCGAGCGCGACACCCTCGCGCTCCAGCGCTTCGAGCAGACGCAGGTGGATGTCCTGGAGGATATCGAGATAGCGGCCATAATCCGCGCTGCGGACGATGTAGACCGCTTCGAAGTCGAAGGAGGCCGGGCCGATCTTGGTGAAATGCGAGCGATCGAAGCGCACGTCCGGATGAGATTCGATCAATGAGCGAATGATTCCTGGGATGCGCCGCAGCTGATCGGGCGTGGTGCGCTGATCGACACTGAGGGGATAGACGGTGCGCCGCTCCCTGAGCCGCGCATTGTTGCGTATTCGGCTGCTCAGCAGATTGGCGTTTGGCATGACGATCTGTTCGCCGCTGATGCTGCGCAGGCGGGTACTCTTGACGCCGATGTATTCGACCGTTCCGCTGAACTCGTCCACTTGCAGTGCATCGCCCACGACGAAGGGACGATCGAGGGTAATGGATAACGATGCAAACAGGTCACCGAGGATATTCTGGGCCGCCAGTGCGACCGCGATGCCGCCGATGCCCAGTCCGGCCAGCAGCGACTTGATCTGAATCCCTAGGTTGTCGAGCGTCAGCAGCAGCACCAGGGACCAGATCACCGCGCGAGCGACGAAGCCGATGATCCCCAGCGAGCTGGCCGCCGCGCGATCACTAAGGGTCGCCGCCCGCTGCCGGCGCTCCAACGATGCCAGCAGCGCCGTCGTTGCCCACAAGCCCGCCTGCCAGAAAATCGCGATCGTGAAGGCCGTGTGCAGGGCTCGCGAGGCGTTCGCCGGCAGGCTCAGTGTCAGCATGCCGGCATAGATCGAGGCTATCAGCAGAAAGCTGCTCGTGGTGCGGCTCGCGACCCGCAGGGGAAACTCCATGAACTCCACTTGCACCGTGGCGGTCAGGGCGGTGTATCGGTTGCGGATCAGCCGGCGCAGCAATGCGAGCGCGCCAAAGGCCAGGACCATGACGGCGGCCGCAATTCCCCATTTCAGCAGCGAGTTGCCGAAGTAGATGATCTTGAGCAATTCATCGAATTCGATCATCGGAAAATCCCTGTTGTGACCAGGCAGCCGATCGTCGCGTTCGATCGCGCTGATTGCGATTATGCATGGAAGGTGTCATGTCACTGCGGCAGAATAGCTTGACCATCACTCTCAGCGGAAGATCTTGATCATGTATAAGACTCGAAACGATTTATCGCCAAAGGTTCGCAGTCGCATCGTCGAGTTGCTGAACGCTCGCCTGGCGGGAGCCATCGATTTGCATCTGCAGTCCAAGCAGGCTCACTGGAACGTGAAGGGTCCCAGTTTCATCGCACTGCACGAGCTGTTCGACCAGCTGGCCGAGGGGCTCGAGGGCGGCATCGACGAGATGGCCGAGCGCATCGTCGCCCTGGGCGGCGTCGCGGAAGGTACCTTAGGGGCGGTCAGCCAGCGCACCAAGCTTGGTGCGTATCCGTTGGACATCACCGAAGGCATGGCGCATGTGGGCGCCCTGGCGGATAACTATGCGATCTTCGGCAAGGCCGTGCGCAAGGCGATCGACGATGCCGACAAGGCGGGCGACGCGGACACCAGCGACCTGTTCACCGGCATCTCGCGGGAGATCGACAAGGGCCTGTGGTTGCTGGAAGCGCATCTGCAGGCGCCGCGCTGATTCGCACCGGCGTATGTCCGAGGTTCAGGCTGGCCGAACAGGCCGGCCGGCGATCCTGCGTCGACGACGCGGCGGCGCGCGAACTTGACTGGCCAGGCGAGACGGGAGGGCGCCTGGTGAGGACCCTGCCTGCCATGCGGCCGGCGGGTGCCCGGATTTTGGTTCCGGCAGGCCGGCTGCTACTCTGCGCGGCGGTGTTTCGTCGATGCGCAGGGTGAGCGGCCTGGTGTTACTGGAATCGAGCCAAAGCGGCGATGCTCGGATGTTGAGTCTGAGCGGAGCATGGTGCATCGAGAACGTCGCCCGTATGGAAGGCGCGCTTGCCCAGCTGTCGGCGCAGTCCCAGGCGCGAGTGCGGGTCGATTGCAGTGGGCTCGACACCCTGGATCTTTCCGGAGCCTGGTTGTTGCGGCAATACCTGGCCAGCGTCCAGGCGGCGGGCGGATCGGTGGAGTTCGTCGGCGACCCTCCGGCGCATTTTGCCTTTATCGACGACTTCGTCACCCAGCAGCAGGCCCAGCCCGCACCGGCGAGCACGCCTTCCTTGCGCGATGCGCTGGCCTGGGTCGGGCGCACATCGGTGCAGCGGGTGGACGAGGCGCGCGAGGGTATCGGCTATTTCGGCCGGATCGCGCTGACGCTGCTGCGATCGCTGCGCAGCGTACATCACTTGCGCCTCCCCTCCATTACGCGCCACATTTATGAAACCGGCATCCAGGCGATCCCTATCGTCGCCTTGATCGCCTTTCTGATCAGCGTCATCGTCGCTTACCTGGGCGCGCAGCAACTGCAGCAGTTCGGCGCGGAAATCTTCACGGTGGACCTGGTCGCCGTTGCGGTGTTGCGCGAGATGGGCGTACTGCTGACCGCGATCATCGTCGCCGGACGCTCGGGCAGCGCGTTTGCCGCGGAGATCGGCGTCATGCGCCTGAATGACGAAGTCGATGCACTGAAATCACTGGGCATCGACCATTTCGAGGTGCTGGTATTACCACGCTTGATTGGCCTGCTGGTGGCGCTGCCGCTGCTGACGATCGTTGCCGATGCCATGGGTCTGGCGGGGGGCGCGCTGTTGTCCTCGATGCTGCTCGATATCTCGCTCTCGCAATTCATTTCACGGGTGCAAGATGCCCTGGCGCCGACGACTTTCTGGGCGGGGATGGTGAAAGCACCGGTGTTCGCGATCTTGATCGCGATGGTCGGGACGTATCGTGGCATGCAAGTGCGCGACTCCTCGAGGGAGCTGGGACGATTGACGACAGTTGCTGTCGTACAATCGATCTTCCTGGTCATCTTCATGGACGCGGTGTTCGCAATCGTGTTCGTCGAATTGGACTTCTGATGGCGACCGCTCCCATCGTCTCGGTGCGCTCGCTGGTCAACCGCTTCGGTACTCAGGTGGTGCATGACGGCATCGATCTCGATGTCCATCACGGAGAAGTGCTCGGAATCGTGGGCGGTTCTGGCAGCGGCAAATCGGTATTGCTGCGCACGATGCTGGGCTTGCGGCAGCCGACTGCCGGCCAGGTGTTGATCGAGGGCAAGGACATCACGCGCATGAGTGAAGCGGAGCTGCTTGCAGTCAAGCGCCGCTACGGTGTCACCTTCCAGCACGGGGCGCTGTTCAGCGCCCTCACCGTTGCCGAGAACATTCAGTTGCCGATTCGCGAGTATTTCGATGCTTCCCCGCAGACGCTTGCGTCGCTCACCGAATTGCGGCTGCGGATGGTGGGTTTGCCGGTGGATGCCGGTACCAAGCTGCCGTCACAGCTGTCCGGAGGCATGATCAAGCGCGCCGCCCTGGCGCGTTCGCTCGCTCTGGATCCTGCCTTGCTGTTTCTGGACGAGCCGACCGCCGGGCTCGATCCGATCTCCGCCGCGGCGTTCGACGATCTGATTCGCTACCTGCATCGTGGACTGCAGCTGACGATCGTGATGATTACGCACGATCTGGATACACTGTTGGCTACCTGCAGCCGTGTGGCTGTGCTGGTTGACAGGAAAATCGTGGTCGATACGCTCGATGGCATCATGAATAATCCTCATCCGTGGATACAGGAGTATTTCCATGGGCCGCGGGCCCGGGCGGCGCACGCTGCGGCCGGCCCAGCCAAGGAAGACCCAGCCAAGGAGAACCGGGCGAGTGAGACCCACGCCGACGACCCGCGGACCGACGATTCGCGCGGCGGCGAAGATCAAGGCCGCGGAACATAGTCCGCGGTAACATTACAGAACAGACAAGCTGCAGCGCATGGAACGAGAAGCCAATTACGTTGCCGTCGGCGCCTTCATCCTGCTGGTCGTCGCCATGGCCGTGGCATTCGTGCTGTGGTACTCCGATGCGCGCGATGGCCGCGAATACGCCTTGTACGAAATCTATTTCAGCGGCAGCGTCAGCGGCCTGGATCGGGGCAGCCCGGTGCGCTACCTGGGCGTGGACGTCGGTCGCGTGCGCCGCCTGGCGATCGACCAGCATGACGCAAGCCGGGTGGCGGTCCTCGCGGAAATAGACACCAGTGCGCCGATATCGTCGGCCACGCGCGCCAGTCTCGGGCTGCAGGGTGTGACGGGCCTGTTGTACATCAACTTGAGGGAGGTGCCGGACCTCAACAAGACCACGCAACTGCAACAGGGGGAGCGCTACCCGATCATCGAATCGGTGGCATCCGACATCGATGTATTCCTCGCCAATTTGCCCGAGTTGATGGGTCGTGCCAACACGCTGCTCGATCGTTTCAGCCTCGTCCTGTCCGACGACAACATTGCAGTATTGTCGGATGCCCTGCGCAACGTACTCGCGGCGACTGAAACCATGCCGCAGACTTCCAGGGATGTCGCCGCGCTGGTGCAGCAGCTGCAAGCGACCGTCAAGGAGATCCAAGGTGGCGCTCAATCGCTGCGTGGGATGGCGGATGAGGCGCGTCCAGAGGTGGGTGTCGCGCTGAGCCGCCTGTCGCTAGCTGCCGATCACTTGGCGAAAGCCGCCGCGCGCATGGATGGCTTCACGCGCAAGAGTGAAGTCCAACTGGGCCACTTCAGTGAGCAGGGATTGTTCGAAATCGAGCGGCTGGTGCATGAGACGCGTTCCGCCGCGCGCGAATTCCGTGACCTGTCTCGCAGCCTGCAGGAGAATCCGTCGCAAATCCTGTACGAACCACCGCAAAGCGGCGTCGAGATCAAGCCATGATGCATGCCAGCGGGTCAGTCTGGGGGCGGGTAGCGAATGCTGGATGCGAAGCATCGGCCAAGATTGCATCGGCGCCGGTTTCCCGACGCCGGCGCCCTGGGCTCGGGCTCGGGCTCGCGATGGTCCTGATGTCCGGCTGCACGGGCTCGCTGCTGGAAAGCGACTTGCCGGTGAATTCGATTTACGTGCTGGGCGCGGCGTCCGCGGATGGGACGTCCGCCGCATCGTCGTCGGTGGATTTGTCGATCGGCAGACCGCAGCTTGCACCGGGTCTGGACACGGACCGCATCGCTGTGCTGAAGGGCAATCAGCTGGATTACTACCGTGCCTCGCGCTGGGGCGGACGCGCGGCGGAGGTCGTGCAATCAGTCCTGGTTGGCTCGCTGGAGAGTCAACACCTGTTCAACAGCGTAACCGCCGAGCAGGCGCGAGTTGCCGGCGATTATGTGATGGATATCGAGGTGCGTGATTTCCAGGCCGAATATGCAGCCGACGAGGCGCCGCCGACGGTGCACGTCAAAATCGTCGGCCGCTTGATACGTATCGTAGATCGCAAATTGGTCGATACCATCACGGTCGATGCGCGCCGGCAGGCGACGCAGAATCGCATGAGCGCCGTCGTTGCCGGCTTCGAGTCCGCGACGCAGCAGGTCGCGCTCGACCTGGCTCACCAGGCTGCTGCCGCCATCTCGGGCGACGAGCAGAAGCTGCGCGCCGCGCGCGGCAACTAGACTGAAGCGCCTGGCCGTCGCGCGGGTCGTGGCGGGCCGAGCCCCAGGCCCGGGGCGGGATTGACTTGCCCCGGCGGCCGGTCGGCCTTTCCAGGGATTCAGAACGTGCTCAGTCCAGTGGCTTCCATCAGGCGATAGCGCCAGTACCGGATGCGGCCTGCATCCTGCCAGACGTCGAAAGCGACGGTGAATTCAGTACCCGGCGGGCCGTCGTTGTTCCATAGCCGCTCGAAGTAGTGAACCATTGTGCGCCCGATCGTGGTCGTGGCATCTGTTTCCACAACCAGGTTCGCTTCCAGGTTGTAGTTGCCAAGGTTGCGGCGCGTCAGGTTTGCCGAGCCCAGGGACGCGATCAATCGGTCCGCTTGTGTGATCAAGACCATCTTGCTGTGGAACTGCTCGCCGTCGGTGCGATACCAGCGCACGGCGATGCGCTCGCCGCTGCGTTCCACCAGTTCATTCGCTACCGGCCGATTGGGTACGCCATCCTTGCGCATGCCGAAGGCGTCGCGATTGGGATCGAGTATCAGGCGAGTGTCGACGCCGCGCGCTGCGGCAGCGATCAAGGCCTTGATCACTTTTCGATCGGACAGATAGAACACCGCGATTCGTATGCTGTCGCCATGGGTAGTGGTATCGATGGCATGCAACAGGTGGTCTTGAATGGCCCCTTCCGTGAGAAAGGACAATCTGAGCGGATCGGTCGCGGCGATGGGCGATTGTGCTGGTGCGGCAATAGGAATGCTGCCTTTCCAGCCGGAGAAGCGGGCCACCTCCATCTCGCTGGCGGCGATGTGCCCGGCGAGCGGGCTGGAGAATCTCACTGCCACATTGGAATGTTCGCTACTGGCATCGTGCGGATTGGCGGACGCGACGAGTGCCGTCAGCCTGCCGTCGCGGTCGTCGGCGATGATCAGCTTGCGATGATTCGCCTTGAAATTGAGCAGTGCAAGCCAGCTGCGCAGCGTGATGTCGCCCGATTCCCGGGCAAACGGATTCGGCAATTGGCCGCCGGTGGCAGAGTTTTCCCACCATTGGCCGAATACGCGCCAAAGCGCGGAGTAGCTTGGATTGGAATCGCGCAAGGGCCGCAAGTCGGTTGCCACGACATCGATGCCGGCACGGCGCAGCGTTTCGAACATCGGCAGCGGTGCGCCGCCATATACCTCGTTGATGGGGTCGGTGATCAGTAGAATCGATATGCCGGGTCTCGCGGCCTTGCGCGCCAACAGGTGCGAGACCAGTTCGCGACCCAAGTGGCGATACGCATCGCCCATGGCGCCCATTCGATCGTTGAGCAGGAAGAAATCCGCGATGATGAAGGATTCGGCTTCATCTATGATGCGCAAGACTTCATCGAAGATCTGCTGTTCGTGCTGCCTGCTTCCATCGCGGCCGGTATAGGTCAGGTCATGCAGGAATCGCGCGTCCTGCGCCGCCACCTCGACGCTTGCGGTGCGCACGTCCGTGCCTGCCGGCATCTCCTTGTGCGTGTGCCACACGCCAACGGCCAGCAACCAGGCGAAAGTCGCCCAGGCCAGCCAGCGTTTTGGAATGCCGGTGCGCGAGACCGTCGCGGCGGCGTATTGCTCTTTCATTTTCCAGCCTGGTGGTCGGCGCCGCCTGTTGTTCGCTGTCCGGCCTCCTGGGGGCGAGTCGATTGCCGCGTCCTGGCGCGCCGCAGGCAGCATTGGCCCGCGGCTCCTGGAGACTCGAATATGAGCAGCGAGTGTCGGCGTATAGTCTACAGGCTGGCCTCGAGCCGATAGATCAATCGGCCGAAAAATCCCGCGCCGCCGTCCACGCAATAATTCAAGCTGCGGTATGCGTGCGCGGGGTGTCGCGGCGCGGCTGCCCGGTGGTGCGTGTCGCGCGCTGCCCGCGCGCGTCGTGCGCGGCCACGAGCTTGCGTATGGCCGGCGCCAGAGGGCGCTCTGCGTCGCGGTAGTCTTGCCACGCCGTGCTGCGCGCAATCAAAGCGGGCACCGTCCGCAGAGTGTATCGCCTCGGATTCAGGCCCGATCTGACTTGCGTCCAATTCAGCGGCATCGATACCGGCGCACCCTCGCGCGCCCGCGGCGACAGCGGCGCGACCGCGGTCGACATGCGATCGTTGCGCAGGTAGTCGAGGAAGATTCGCCCCGTTCGCAATTTCTTTGCCATATTGACTACGTATCGCGAGGGACTGTCGTGCGCCATCTGGGCGCATACGCCGTGCGCAAAAGACTTGGCGTCAGGCCATCTCAGCGTGCTTTTCGCCGACTGCGCCAGCGGCGTGACGATATGCAGGCCTTTGCCGCCGGTCGTTTTGCAATAGGCGACGAGTCCCAAGGATTCCAATCGCTCCTTCATTTCCTTCGCGGCTGCGATGGTGGCATCGAAATCCACGTCCGGGCCGGGATCCAGGTCGAACACCAGGCGTCCTGGTACCTCCGGCATTCCGGGCTGGCAATTCCAGGGATGCAGCTCGATCGCGGCGAACTGCGCCAGCGCCGCCAGGGCGTCGGCGCGGTCGATCTGCAGATACGGTTTGCGATCACCGCGGACCTTAGTCAGCGTGATCGATTCAGGCGTCCCGGGCATGGCATGACGCTGGAAGAATATCTGCCCTGCGATACCCTCCGGCGCTCGCATGACCGAGCATGGCCGTCCCTGAATGTGTCGCAGCATCCAGTCGCCGACCGTTGCGAAGTAATGCGCCAGGTCGAGCTTGGTGAGGGGCTCGTCGCCGGTGTTCGGCCACAGCGGCTTGTCCGGGTGGCTGATGGCAACGCCCATGACGATATTGGATTGGGTTGCCGGCGAAGATTTGCCCGGGACCGTGCGCGCCGATCGCAGCCGCCTTGGCGAGGCGGCCTTGGCGGCCGGCACGGGTTCCTCGGCCTGGACTTCCTGCGCCGGCTTGTCCGCGCGCAGTCCCTTGAAGGCCGCTTGGCGCACGTTGCCTGAGCCGGTCCATCCGGCGAATTCGATTTCCGCGACCAGGACCGGCTTGACCCATTGCACTGCCGTCTGGCCGCGTGGCGCACTGCTGCCGCCGAACGGATTTTCGTCCTGCGCCAGGGGCTCCAGCTTCCGCTTCAATCGCCCGGCTTGCTCGCGGCCGAAGCCAGTGCCGACACGACCGACATATACCAGGCGATTCGCGCGATACACGCCCACCAGCAGCGAGCGCAATTGCCCTGCTTGCCGTGTCCAGCCGCCGATCACGACTTCATGGCCAGTGCGGCATTTCGACTTGGTCCATTCACCGTTTCTTCCCGATCGATACCTGGAGTCCAGCCGCTTGGAGATGATTCCTTCCAGGCTCATCCTGCAGGCAGCCTCCAGCACCGTGTCGCCGGCCGCCGCCAAATGCTCGACATAGCGAATCCTGGAGGGGCCGGTCCGGCTGCGCTGTTCGAGCAACTTCTGCAGCCGCGCCTTGCGTTGTCGCAGCGGCCGCTGGCGCAGATCGTTGCCTTTTTCGTAGAGCAGGTCGAACGCAAAGAACATCAGGCCCGTGGTGTCGCCGTCGGCCAGGGCTGCCTGCAGCGCGGCGAAGTCCGATGCGCCCTGATCGGTCAGGGCGACGACCTCACCATCGATGATGCAATCTGGAAGCGTTGCGGCTGCCGCGGCCAGTGCCTCGAATCTCGAGGTCCAATCCAAGCCTTTGCGCGTCTTGAGTGCCGCCTTGCCCTGCGCGACGCGCAGCTGCATGCGATAGCCATCCAGTTTGATCTCATGGCCCCAGTTGGAGCCGGGCGGTGGCTGCGAGACCAGCTTGCACAGTTGCGGCTCGATGAATCCGGGCAGGCGCGACGATTTTCCGCCTCCAGGCCGCGCATGAGCCGCCTGTGAGTCCCAGGTCGCATTCGCGGGCGAGAGTTCGGTCATAGCACGCATGAAGGAGCGCGGCTTGCGTCCCCGTCCCGCGGCAATTTCCGTCATTTTCCGGCCGGAGGCGATCGAACGGTCTTCATCGAGCTGCGCTGCGGATTCCTCGGGTCGCAGCGCGTAGCGATCGCGATGCTTGATCAGCAGCCAATGAATGTGGCTTTTGGGAATGCGGCCATTAGGCATGCGGCTTTCGGGGGTACGGCTTTTGGCGCTGCGATCCGCGTGCATGCGCACGATTACCCAACTGCCGCGCAGGCGCTTACCGCTCAACGAGAACTTGAGCTCGCCTTTTCGCAACTGCTCTGCGGGCGATAGATCACCGATCGGCTGCCAGTGGCCGCGATCCCATAGCTGGACCGTGCCTCCCCCATACTGGCCCTGCGGGATCGTGCCTTCGAAATCGCCATAGTCCAATGGATGATCTTCCACTTCTACGGCCAGGCGCTTGTCTTGGGGCGACAGCGATGGGCCGCGCGTGACCGCCCAGGACTTGAATACGCCATCGAGCTCCAGGCGCAGGTCGTAATGCAGGCGGCGGGCCGCGTGCTTTTGAATGACGAAGCGCAGGGCGTTGGAGGGCTTGATGGATTGACGACCTCGCGGCTCGGCAGTCTGCGCGAAATCGCGTTTGGAGCGATAAGTGGATAGCTTTCTGGCCGCCATGGGTGAATCTCCGCCGGGCATCGCGCCCGCTGCGAATCCTGTGCAAGAGTTCGAGCAACGCGGCAGCGGGTCCTGACGTTCCGAGCGCGGGCACACGAGCATGTCCCGATGCTCGATGCGCCGATTGCTGATCGAGGATTGGCTACCGAGGCGATGCGCGGCCCGCTGCGCGGCCGCCAGCGGTGCCTCGAGCGCGAGCGGCATGAGTGTGGTGGATCGAGGGTGGCGGCGCGCGGAATACGCGGTTGGCCGACTTCGCGAAAATGCAAGTACTGTCGGAGCGGGCGGGGGCACGTATACTGCTCTTTTTTTCGTGTGCACGTAATCCATGTGGTTCAAGAATCTCGTCGTCTATCGCCTGCCGGCGGACTGGTCCGTGCCCGCGGCTGAGCTGGAAACACAATTATCGAATCGTTCGTTGCCGCCTTGCGGCAGCTTCGACATGCAAAGCCGCGGTTGGACCCAGGTCGGCCCGGCGCAGCGGTTCGTCCATACCACTAACGGCCAACATCTGATCGCACTGGGGGTGGAGGAAAAGCTGCTGCCGGCATCGATCATTCGCCAGGTCGCCGCCGAGCGCGCCAAGGAACTCGAGCAGGCGCAGGGCTATCCAGTGGGGCGTCGACAAATGCGCGAATTGAAGGAGCGCGTGGCGGAGGAGTTGCGAGGGCGCGCCTTGACGCGCAAGCGCGCTACCCATGCCTGGATCGATCCCGTCAATGGCTGGCTCGTGGTCGATGCAGCGGGCGCGTCGCGTGCCGAAGAGCTGATCGAAACATTGCGCGATACCTTGGGGACACTGGCGGTGGAGTTCCTGGAAACACAGCGCTCGCTGCCGATGACCATGGCGGCATGGCTGATGGCCGGCGATGCTCCGCAGCGATTCACGATCGAGCAGGACTTGGAGCTGCAGTCGGCGGATCAGAGCAAGCCCACCATCCGTTACGCGCGGCATCCTCTGGACGGCAACGATATTCGCGCGCACATCAGCGCTGGCATGTATGTCACCCGGCTGGGGCTGACCTGGAGCGATCGCGTTTCCTTTGTTTTGACGGATAAATTCCAGATCAAGCGGCTGGAGTTTCTGGCCATCGAGAAGGACCAGCCCGAGGAAGAGAGTCAGCTCGCCTCGGAGGAGCAGTTCGACCTCGATTTCACGCTGATGGCCGGCGAGCTGTCGCGAATGCTGGCAGAGTTGGCTCAGGTGCTGGGGGTGGAGGAGTCCGCACAGTCGGCCGCGGCCTAGTCTCAACCGGCCGGCGACAGGGGCCGGCCGGCCCAGCGCAGGATTGCCCGGGACACGTCCTGCTCCCGGGGCAGCGCTTTCATCAGCTGCAGCACCTGCGCCGTGAATCGTTCGCGCTCCAGCTGGCCTTGCATGACGATGCCCGCCGTTTCACTGCGATAGCTGAGCGTTGCAATACGCTCATCGAGTTCGGCGGCGTCAGCGGACTGCGGGGCCGCCAGGCGCTGCGCAATGCCCAACCCAAGGCCTTCCACCAGCGTGGTATCGCTGCGCTGCATGGCTGCGGCGATCCGCTTGCACGATGCGAGCACAGCGGGCTCTGTCGCCGGTTGCGGCCGACATAAGGATGTAACGTGCTGGAACGCCGGCGTGTCGATTCTGGACAACCAGCCCGTGACATCGTCCATCGCTGCCGTCAAGGCTGCGGTGACAGGCTGGGTGTCCGGGTTGCGTTCCCGTTGCGCCTCCTGATCGTCGCGGCCGGCGGCAGAGGCGACGTAGTGCGCCTGCGTCAGCCGCCACACCAGCGTCGTCCAGTAAAGATCGAAACGTTCGGCGCGGCTCATCGCCTCGAGGATGGACTTTTGCGCCTGGATGTCTCGTTGAGCCTGGGCACGCGCCAGGACGCCGAGCCAGGCCACTCCGTTGGCGGGATCAAGTTTTCGCAATCGGGCCTCGTCCTGCTCGGGTTCGCAGCCTTTGACCAGCATGCACAAGCGCAGCTGCAGCCACACGAGGTCGGCACGGCCGGCATCGATCTGATCGGCGCGGCGGATCAACGCCAGCGCCAGCGTCGTATCTCGCCCGTCCGCCCATGCGCCGAGTGCGGCGGCTGCCAGCCGGTCTGCCTCGTTCGGGCGGGTCGCGCCGCCCAGCCTGGAGGGGGTGATCGAGGAGCCAGGGTGCTGTTGGACGCCGGGGCTGGTACAGGCCGCCGCCAATGCGGCTGCCGACAGCAGAACGATGAGCCGGCCCAGGACTGAGAGTCTCATAAGGTGGAGTCTACAAAAAACGCCCCGCGGTCCGCGATCCTGGCGGCTTATACG
>JBEBRC010000073.1:0-13320 GCA_040395055.1 Steroidobacter denitrificans | reverse complement strand
TTGCTCGTCGTAGCGCGTATCGCACAGGGCCTGAGCGTCGGCGGGGAGTACGGCACCGTCGCAACCTACCTGAGCGAAGTTGCGGACCCGAAGCGGCGCGGCTTCCTCGCAAGCTTCCAGTACGTGACGTTGATAATGGGACAGCTCGTCGCACTCGCAGTGCTGATCGTGCTGCAGAACCTTCTCAGTCCGGAGGAACTCACGGACTGGGGCTGGCGCATTCCGTTTCTTATCGGCTCTTTTGGTGCGATAGGCGCCTACTGGATTCGACGTGGTATCGAAGAAAGTCGCACCTTCGAAGTCTCGAAGCGTCGGTCGAAAGCCACGGAAACGTGGAAGCTCATGGCACAGCATCCGCGTGAACTGGCGACCGTTCTGGGCCTGACGATGGGCGGCGCCCTGGGATTCTATACGTTCGGCACTTACATGCAGAAGTTCCTCGCCAATACTTCAGGGTTCTCCAAGGACACTGCCACGACTATTACGGCCGCAGCCATGATCGTTTTTATGCTGATGCAGCCGCTGATGGGATGGATATCCGACAAGGTCGGCCGGCGCCCGCTCCTTGTGACCTACGGTGTTCTGGCGACACTAATGACCATTCCGATCATGACGCTGATCGCTGGCGCAACAGATGCGCTCACTGCATTCATGCTCGTAACTGCCGCATTAGTCGTTCAGAGCACGTACACATCGATTAGCGGGCTATACAAGGCGGAATTGTTTCCAACGGAGATTCGCGCTCTTGCTGTGGGATTGCCTTACGCGATCGCCGTCTCCGTCGTTGGTGGTACCGCGGAATTCATCGCGCTATGGTTGAAGCAGGTGGGCCATGAATCATGGTTCTACTGGTATGTGACGGCCTTCATGGCCCTGAATCTCATCACGGCGCTCTCGATGCGAGATACAAAGCGTTATAGCCGGATCGTAGACGCATGACGCTTTTGCTCACCATCCTTGTGAGCCATGTTCATTTTCTTCAGCACTGGGCTGGATGATGATGGTGAATCTGTCTACCGCCGGCGTCGAGCTGCAAGCATCCTTCGACAGCTCCAAGGTATCGAGCATTGACCCGCCCGGACCGCGGCCGGCGGCGAGCATTTTTTCACTCGAATGAGATCTGTATGCTTATGCCTGAATCCAACACGCGAGAGACTGCCGCTTTCCGCCTAGTCGAAGCTCTCGCTGCAAATGGTGTCAGCCATGTGTTCTGCGTCCCCGGGGAAAGCTATCTAGCGGTACTAGATGCGCTGGCGGATTTTGGCTCTGAAATTCGTGTGATCGTGTGCCGTCATGAAGCAAGTGCCGCCAACATGGCGGTCGCTTACGGCAAGCTTACCGGCCGCCCTGGGGTGTGCTTCGTAACGCGTGGACCTGGCGCCACTCAGGCGAGCGTTGGGGTACATACGGCGCACCAGGATTCAGCTCCGATGATCCTGTTCGTCGGACAGATCGCCCGACCCGACAAGGGCCGCGGGGCGTTTCAAGAGGTAGATTATCCGGCGATGTTCGGCCCACTAGCAAAGCTTGCGGTGGAAGTCGACGATCCGACCCGCACGGTGGAGATCACTACTCGGGCGTTTGCAACGTCGATGCAGGGCCGCATGGGCCCCGTGGTGGTCGCATTGCCCGAAGACATGCTGACGCAGGACGCAGGGCCACGACGGCCCTTGCCGGTGCGCCGCGCAGATACTGGACTCGACCCAACTTCGCTGTCGCTGATCGGCGCGCGACTTACAGCCTCCGAGCGTCCAGTATTAGTATTGGGAGGGTCCGGATGGAACGAGGAGTCGCTCCAGTCGCTCGCTACCTGGGCAAGGCAGATCGACTTGCCGGTGATCCTGTCATTCCGCCGCAAGGACCTCATAGACAACCGCCATCCCTGCTATATCGGTGATCTGGGGCTGGGGGCCAATCCGAAGCTGATACAGCGGATCAAATCAGCCGATCTAGTGATCGCGGTCGGAGCTCGCCTCGGCGAGAATCCGACGCAGGGTTACACTCTATTCGATGCCGACGAGACCACACGAAAGCTGATCCATTGTCACCCGGATCCAGAGGAGCTCAACCGAGTCTGGCCCGCCTCATTATCGGCCGTGGCGAGTACGGCGAATGTCGCCCGCGCGCTTGCCACGCTGAGCGTACGGCGATCTTGGTCCGATTGGCGTAGCGACGCGCGAGCAGACTTCGAAGCGTTTGGCATGCCGGTGCCGGTGCTCGGAAAGGTCAATCTCTCCGAAGTCTTTGCGCACCTCGCGCAGGCATTGCCGATCGACAGCATCGTTTGCAACGGTGCAGGGAATTATGCGGCATGGCTGCATCGTTACTATCATCATCGACGATTTGGCACTCAGCTCGCCCCCACCAGCGGCGCAATGGGATTCGGATTTCCTGCGGCCATCGCCGCCAAGCTTATCCATCCTGGACGTAATGTCGTCGCGGTCGCAGGCGATGGCTGCTTTATGATGGCGGCACAGGAGCTTGCGACCGCTATCCAGTATGGAGCAAACGTTGTAACGATCGTCGTCGACAACGGTTCATACGGGACGATTCGCATGCACCAGGAGCGAGATTATCCCGGGCGTGTATCGGGCACTGACCTGCGCAATCCGGGATTCGCAAATTTCGCCAGCTCATTTGGCGCCTGGGCTACGACCGTCGAGCACACCGAAGGCTTTCCCTCTGCGCTCGCGCAAGCGCTACAAGCAGATCGTCCCGCCTTGATTCATCTCAAAACGGATCTGGCTGACATCCTTCCCGGCAAAGTCCTAGCGCCCCCGCAAAAGCCGGCGAATGCATTCGTTACCGCTGCTGTTTAGCTCAAATCATTCGATGGGACAGGTGGAATCGTCGTACGAGTCGCCGCCGCAGCGAAATCATACTGCTGCGGCCGCCCAAGCGGCTACTCAGCTTTGCTAAGTGAGGGCAAGGTAGATTGCTCGCGCTACGTCACCAACCCATAGCCCGCTACATGTTCGTCTGCTCCGCCGAAACGTTCCCCGGCAGTTCGCTCGCACCGCACGCTTCCTCAAGATGGCTGCATTTGACGCCGACGCCGTAGCAGCTCATCGAAATGGAACCCAACGCATAACCGCGCACCAAGGCTTCGGCGGCAGCGCCCGCTTCCGCTGCCAGCGCCGCGACGTACAACAGCGGAATGAAATGATCGGGAGTCGGGACCGCGAGGGCATAGTCCGGGTGCTGCACCACCTTCAGGATGTCGCCCGGCGCGCTCGCGAGCTGCCCGGCCACGGCATCATCGAAGCGCTCCGCCCATGCGAAAGCAGCGTCCGGCTGGTTGCGCTGTACACGCCGCAGATTGTGCACCACGTTTCCGCTTCCGAGGATCATGACTCCCCGCTCGCGAAGAGGTGCCAGGCTCGCGCCGAGCGCCAGGTGGTATTCCAAAGGCCGCAGCGCGTTGATCGAGAGTTGGATGACAGGGATATCGGCATTCGGATACAGATGAGCCAAGACGCTCCAGGCACCGTGATCCAACCCCCATTGATCGCGGTCGAGACCCACCCAATGCGGCTTTACGATGTCCGCCACTTCTTGCGCGAGTTCCGGCGAGCCCGCGGCCGGATACTCGAATGCGAACAGTTCCGGCGGAAAGCCATAGAAGTCGTGAATCGTCCGCGGTCGCGGCATGGCCGTCACCGCGGTGGCGCCAAAGAACCAGTGCGCCGAGATGATGAGCAACGCACGCGGCCGCGGCAGCTCTCTACCCAACGCTCGCCAAGCTTCGGTAAAGCCGTTTCGCTCCAGTGTGTTCATCGGATTGCCGTGACCGATGAACAGTACCGGCACCTTGTCGCCCACGCCTGCCTCCTTACCCGTCACAAAGACTGAATATTCACGGCGTGTCGAGCGAGACGACACTCGAGCGGACACGCTGCCACCAGACCTGCCCGGTCAAACATGCGCTCGCCGTGCACGGCCGCGAGATCCGCTTTACGTCTGGTCATTGCTTATGTCCTTTGCGGCGGCGCTCCCGCGCTGCCATCTTCTTCTCCATGCGGTGTGCGGATCGCTCGGCTTGTATCCTAGCCTTGTCGGCCTCCGCGCGCTTTGCCCTAAGTTGAGCCACTGCAAACACACCGAAGCCACCCGCTGCCAGGATGATAGGCAGTATCAGCCACCAGTTGCTTCGACTGCGCGCAGGCTCGCCGGTGACGGCAAGATGAGGAATCTCGAACGGTATGCCGGCGACTCGTGCGTCATGACATTGCGTCAGCTTCCGTTCCAGTTCGCGCCCGGACACCGCCGCTGAATCGAAACCGATTTCCACCTGGCCACAGAACACGAATCCCGGCGTGGAGCCCGTCGCGACTCTGAGCGTGCGACCGAGTTCGTGGTAGAAGCGGGCATTGGCGGGATTCTTCAGGACGGAGTAACGCTCGACACTGAGCCACGGTAGGCGTGACTCCATGTCATCGAGCACGGGATTGGCCTTCTTGCAGTGCTCGCACGTCGGCGAATGAAAATAATGGAGCCTCACGATCGGACTTCCATCCGAGGTCTCCCCGAACCAGAAGCCAAGGTTTCCAGGGTCGCGCGTCTGCGCGAACACCGGACCACCCAGCAGCATCGAACAAACGGCGACGAGGCACATCAGTGCCGCTGTCACGCCCAGGCGCGGCTGAAAAGTGGAAGCGGGAATTGTCCTCACGGCGAACCTCGTTACTTTGCCGGCCAATCCTACGTATTGCCCGGCTTCGCGAAACTTCTTCTGCGGCGTGGCTTCGTAGCTGCAATCACAAAAACTACCGCAGCCGTCGTAGCTTAACAACTATCGCAAAACGTCGACGGCAAGATTCCGCGGCATGACTTGCGGCCACGGTTCAGCGATCGAAGCCGTTGAGAATCGGCTCACCGCGCTAGCGGTCCGCTCACCTCAAAATGAAGTCGAGCGCGGCGCAGACCGCCGCCACCTGTGCAGCGTTGCACTCTTCTGGGGTAGTGCGTGGGCTGTCGGGGTAGACCTCGGTGGTCGTCGTGTAGCGCGCGCCAGTGACCCCAGCGCACAGTCCAAGCCGCCGCAGCGGGTATTGAATGACACCGGGTGCCACCATGTCCGAGCCGATGATCCGGCCATCCGCGTCGGCCGGTGCAATGTGAGTGACCTTGGAGACGGCATCGATCACCGCCCGCTGAAACGCCGGTTGCGGATTTTCAGTGTCATCGACCAGGTAGAAGCCGTCGGGAATGATCCCCGGCTCGAGCCATTCTCCATCGCGCGCCGCCAGCGCCGGTCGAAACTCGCTTTCGTCGGTGTCGGTCGTCTCGTGCAGATCGATGTGCAGCACGAAGCGCCCGCGCAGCGGGGCAATCAGGCGCATCAGTGCGGCCGACTCGGCCGCGGGACTGTTATCGCGGAACGAGCGGTTGGGATCGATGGTTTGGGGGTTCCATCGATGAATGCGTTCGTAGGCCCAAGGACTCACACAAGGCGCTACCAGTAGATTGATCCGCTCCTCATAGTCCGCGGCGCGTCGTTCGAGGAATTGCAGCGCACCCTGCACACCGCTGGTTTCATAGCCGTGAACGCCACCGGTAACGAGCGCCACCGCACTCCCATCATCACGCCAACCGCGATTGCGAATCGCGAACAAACGGTAGTGATCCGGCGGATAGTCGAGGCGCCCGTACTCCGCGACTTCAAAGCGCGCGGACAGACGCTCTACTACGCTTACCACCTCATCGGTGTAGCTGCGGTGTCGAACCTGGCGTGACAGCCACACTTCTCGCTCGGCCTCGCCCCACGGAACGCCGGGTGCGCCAATGGGATACGGTGTGGCGGCGGTCATGGTCATCGGCTCCTGGGCTGTGCGATAGTGTTACGTTGACTGTGCTTTACCATCTCATACTCCAGGCGGTCAACGACGCTGGCTTCCAGCGCACACGATCTGTTGCACCCAAGCGCCTGCAACGCGCCCGGCTGGCGGCACGCTCAGATCCCGGATGTCGTCACAGCGGTTTGCGCCATGACGCCGATGATGCTGCTCAGGAGCTGATGCAAGTCGTTGCGATGGCCGCTGCGGGCGGCAGAGATACGTTCGTCCGAGGTCATGACGACCGTCAAGCCCAGCCGAGGCACGACGTAGAGCATCTGTCCACCGTAGCCCCACCCATAACGCACATCCTCGCCCGCTAGTTGCGTCAGAAACCAGGCGTAGCCATGTCCATCCCCGGTCCAGGGCGACCGCGTGCGCAATCGCCAGGAGGCGTCGATCCACTCACGCGAGATCAGCCGCTCGCCCTTCGGGGTCACACCACCCATGCGGTAGAGTTCGCCGAAGGCCAGCAATGAGCGCGGGCTCATGGCCATCTCGTTGCCCCCCATGTAGATCCCCTGCGGATCGCGCGTCCAGCTGGTTATCTCGAAGTCATCCAGCGGCCCTAGCCAGTCGCGGGCCAATTGCAGCGCCGAGCGTCCACTGCGCCGTGTCAGGATCGCCGAGAGCAGGTGCGTGGAGCCGGTGGAGTAGATCATGCGGCCGCCTGGCTCGTCGTCGAAGGGGCGCGCCAGGGCAGCGCGCACCCAGTTGCGACTGCTCACCCAGGCACCGTAGCCCGCTCCTGAGGTCGAGCCCAGTCCCGCCTGCATCGACAGCAAATGGCCGATCGTCAGCTGCTGCAGGCGCGGGTCGGGTGCCGCCGGCATGTCCTGCGCCAGCAGCAGCGCAGCTGGCTGGTCGATGCCCTCGAGGAGGCCCTTGTCGATCGCGATACCGACCAGTGCCGAAATCACTAGCTTCGATGCCGACTTGATGTTGGTCGGGGCTGTGATCGTGTGTCCCCGGTAGCCGCGTTTGGCGATGACCTGCCCGTTGTGGGCGACAATGACCGTCTCCAATGGTGCAAGCGAGCCGGCCTGCTCGAGGATGCCCTCCAGCGTGACCGTGTCCGAGGCGCGAGCCGGAGCGATCAGCGCCAATACTCCGGCAAGCGCCAGCGCTGCGCCATGCACAAGCAGAGATTGCGTTTTCGTCATCGGCCACCTCGCGAACGACAGGACCACAGCCCAAAAATTTTTTTGACCACGGAACGTAGATCCATCTCCAACATCCGCGCGCTCCGATGCTGGTAATGCAGGAATCAATATGACTCGACGACCGCTTCGATGTTCAACATCCCGTCCGGTCCCCGCCAGAGGGCACACCGCTGCGACTACTCGATAGCTGTCGGCACCCACCCTCTGAAAGGCTTCAGAAACGAAACGTATAGCCCGCCTTGAGCACTACATCGGCGTCCTCGGAGTGGAAGCGCCCCTCGATGGCGCTCGCGCCCGCTTGCTTCACTCCAATCGATAATATATCGTAAGATACATCTTAAGATCGCTATATCGAGGTTTGCTTTGAAAGGCCATGAGACGGATATCGTCCGCCGGCGGGGTGACCACTTGACGCGCGGACGCAAATTCAATGCGGACGAGCTGAAGCTGATGCTGCTGTGGCTCTTGCGCGATTCGCCGGCGCACGGCTACCAGCTCATTAAGCGCTTCAGCGATCTGTCGCGTGACTATTACAGCCCGAGCCCGGGTGTGCTGTACCCCGCGCTGGGCCAATTGGAGGAGCGATCTTTTGCGCAGGCCGAATTCATTGGCAAGCGGAAAACCTACCGTATTACCCCCGCTGGCCTCGAACATTTGCAGCTCAATACCGAGCACGCGCAGTCGCTTATCGCAATCCTGAAACATGCCGCGAAAAAGATGCTGTGGATGAGCCGTGCCAGCGAAAGCGAGGCCGAGGCGGCGGAGGCAACCGGCTGGTTGCCCGAATTCGTTCAGGCACGCAAGGCTTTGCAAACCGCCTTGTTGGCGCGCGCCGAGGCGAACCACGCCGCGCAGCGCCGAATAATTACCGTATTACGACGCGCGACGCGGGAGATCCTGCAGGAAATCAATCTTGATGATGAACCTTCGGACATTTTCGGGAGTAGAGATGACAACCGGCCCTCTTAAAGTTGAGAAAATCCACCACCCCATCAAAACCCGCCTGTTGACGGTAAAGCGCGTGACGGAGCTGAGCCCCGCCATGCGGCGCATCACCTTGACGGGTGATGATTTGCCTGACTTTCTCTCCGCCTCCTTCGACGACCACATAAAACTGATGGTGCCGGACGCTATTGGGGCGACCCTCCATGTGCCGATAGTAGGCCCGGCGGGCCTGGTCTTCGCGGCAGACAAACCCAGACCCGCCATGCGCGATTACACGCCGCGGCGCTACGATCCGGCCAGCAACGAGCTGGATATCGATTTCGTACTGCATCACAAAGGACCGGCGACCGACTGGGCGAGCCATGCCGAGCCCGGTCATTTCGTAGGGATCGCCGGGCCGCGAGGCTCGTTCGTCATTCCGATGGCCTTCGACTGGCATCTGTTGATCGGCGACGAGACGGCCATACCGGCCATCGGCCGCCGCTTGGAAGAACTACCGGCCACAGCCAAAGCCATCGTGCTTGTAAAGACAGCGACGGCTGAGGCCAGGATCGAGCTCTCCAGCCGATGCGAGCTCGACATCCGCTGGGTCGCCGAGGCCGAGTCAGCCAGCCCCAGGATGAGCGCGCTTGAAGCAGCCACTCGCGACATAGCGTTGCCGGATGGCGAGGGCTATGTCTGGGCGGCCGGGGAATATAGCGATATCAAAGCGGTACGCCGGTACCTGGGTGATGAGCTGGGTATCGACAAGAGCCGTATTCGCGCGGCGAGCTACTGGCGAAAATCGGCGGTCGCTACGCATGAGCATTTCGACTGACCCGTGCTTACGCGACAACTTTACCGCGCTCCGGCCGTTCACGGATGGGAACAGCACCGGCCACCTCACTCGTTGAGTCATAGCTTCAGCGGCACGCCGGCCATGCCGGCACGTGAAAGCGCAAGGTAGTCTTTTTTCTTGACTTAGGCTTACGGGGATTCGAAGTAGTCCACCCGATGCTGGGTTGCAGAATCGGATTGGCTGTACGAATCCTCGGGACACAGGAGTAGTAGCAGAAATGGCACGTACGCAGAATGGCAAAGTCGCTCTAGTCACCGGTGGCGGTCAGGGCATCGGACAGGCAATCGCCGAGCGGCTACACACCGATGGCTTCAAGGTGGCGATAGCCGACTTGAACATTGAGACCGCACGCCAGGTTGCCGAGAAACTGGGCGGCAAGAACGGCGGTGCGATCGCCTTGCAAGTGGATGTCGCGGACCGGGACAGCGTGTTCGCCGCGGTCGATCAGGCCGTGTCCGAGCTTGGCGGCTTTGACGTCATCATCAACAATGCGGGAATCGCGCCGACGTCCCCGATCGAGGACATCACCCAGGAGAGCATCGAGAAGCTCTTCTCCATCAACTTCAACGGAGTCGTGTGGGGCACTCAAGCCGCCGTGAAGACGTTCAGACAACTCGGCCACGGCGGCAAGATCATCAGTGCCGCATCGCAGGCAGGACACGTGGGCAACCCTGGCATTGCCCTGTACTCGGCCACGAAGTTCGCCGTCCGCGGCTTTACCCAGACGGCAGCCAGGGACCTGGCCAAGTACGGCATCACGGTCAACACCTATGCGCCCGGCATCGTCAAAACGCCACTGATGGAAGACTTGGCGAAGAAGACCGCTGCCGCCGCCGGAAAACCGGAGGAATGGGGCTGGGAGCAGTTCACCAAGGGCATCACCCTCGATCGGCTGTCCGAATCGGCGGATGTGGCCGCTGTCGTCTCGTTCCTGTCCGGCCCCGATTCCAACTACATCACGGGACAATCGATCCTTGTCGACGGTGGAATGGTCTTCAACTGACACGCCACTCCCCGCAAGGGGCCGCGCCCTGCTCTGCTGAAACGCGGCCCCTGACTCATGTCGCGCTGGCACTGGTAGCCGGGCATCAACGCGAGGGTTGGACGACTCGGGCCGGACGCGTACCGGCCAACCGCTCAATCCTCGTCGATCTCCTGGAAGCGCTCTGCCAGGAAGTCGATCAGCCCACGGACCGCAGGTAGCAACCCCCGGCGGGAAGGGAACACCGCGTGGATGATCTCGTGCCGGGGCGCCCAGTCAGGCAAGAGGTGGGTCAGCTCGCCTGCTGCCAACTGATCGCACACCATCATCTTCGGCAGCTGCACGATGCCCACGCCTGCCACCGCAGCCGCACGCAGGGCCAGCATGCCGCGCGTGACCAGCCGGGGACGATGGTTGATATCGGCCTGGGCGCCGTCCGGACCGAACAGCTTCCAGACGTGTTCGTTCTGAGGAACGCCCAGATCCATGCTTGGCAGCAGCGACAGGTCGGCTGGTACTTCGGGCGAGCCGAACTGCTCCAGCAACGCGGGGCTCGCGACCAGGCATTGACTCCGCTCGGACAGCACGCGCAGCACCAACTCGGTGTCCTGCAAGGGCGGCGGTCGCACCCGAATGGCGATATCGACGCCTTCGGCGATCAAGTCGACGCGGCGATTGGTCGCATCCAGGTACACGCCCACGCCTGGATGCTTCGCCATGAAGGCCGCGATCATGCCGCCTACGTGAGTGTCGAGTATGGCGATCGGACAGGCCACCCGCACGACGCCGCGCGGTTCGCTACGGCTGCGTTCGATCACCTCCTGCGCCGCCTCCGCCTCGACCAGCATCGCCTTGCAGTGGGCCAGGAAGATCCGGCCGATCTCGGTGACGGAAAACTGCCGCGTCGAACGCTGGATCAACCGCACGCCCTGGCGCTCCTCGAGCAGGGCAATGCGGCGGCTGAGCTTGGATTTCGGTATGCCCAAGGCCCGCCCGGCGGGGGCGAATCCGCCGTGGTCGACGACCTGGACAAAATAGTAGAGGTCGTTGAGGTCCTGCATATTGGCGCTCCACAGTTCACCAAATAGGACGGTCTGGCAGAATTTAAGGTCTTCCGGACCAGTCGTTCCAACTTTACAGTCTACGCAACGTAAAGGGACCACCGCCCACGCGCAAGGAGCCGGCATGACGAAGATTCAGGGCTTTGTGCCGCCATGTTCTACGCTACGCGAGACCGGAGACACCATATGATCGAACTCATCATCCCGCAGCGCCGCCGCGACCTCGGCAGCTTCGAGGTCGGCCGCGTGCTGCCGTTCGCCAAGCGCCGCATGGTCGGCCCCTATATCTTCTTCGACCGCATGGGTCCGAAGGACCTCGCGCCTGGCCTGCCGCCCGAGGCGGACGTGCGTCCGCATCCGCACATCGGGTTATCCACCGTCACCTACTTGTACGACGGAGAGATCATGCACCGCGACAGCCTCGGCTCAGAGCAGCCGATCCGTCCGGGCGAAGTCAATTGGATGACAGCCGGCAGCGGCATCACACATTCTGAACGTTTCGAGCGGCTGCGCCGCGAGGGCGGATCGATCGACGGCGTCCAGGCATGGGTCGCGCTGCCCGACGAGCGCGAGGAGACAGATCCGGGCTTCTGGCACTACCCCCGCGAAGCGCTGCCCGTGCTCGACGACAGCGGTGTGATGGGACGGCTGATCGCGGGCCGGCTTGCTGGCGTGACGTCACCGGTGAAGATCGATTCGCCACAGTTCTACGTGCACTGGCAACTGCATGCGGGCTCGCGCGTGTCGCTGCCCGCCGAATACCCCCAACGCGCGGTCTACGTCGCCAGTGGCGAGGTGGAATTGGGCGGCCAGCGGATCGAGTCCGGCGCCATGGCGGTGCTCACGCCCGGCAAGGCCATCACCATCGCCGGCCTCGGCGACGCCGTGGTCATGGCCCTGGGCGGCGAGCCGGTGGGACCGCGCTACATAGACTGGAACTTTGTGTCCTCGCACAAGGCGCGCATCGACCAGGCGCGTGAGGACTGGAAGGCCGGGCGCATGAAGCTGCCCGACCTGGACAACGACGAGTTCATCCCGCTGCCGCCGAAGACCAGCGGTGCACGCGAACCCGAGCCGATGTCGTGAGCACGGAGCATCTACTCATCGCAACGTTATTCTGGATCAGGGCAATCCGCCGCCCATCCGATTGGATCGACCGCGAAGGCACGGCCACCGCCTCCCGGATAGCGCCCTGCTCGCAGAGCCGCCATATCAGGCGCTGCGTCACTGAAATCCACATCCACGGCATAGATTCCGGGTTCGATGCCAATGGGTGCCGGGCGGTTATAGACCGCGAGTGTGAAAGAGATTCCATCCAGCGTAGCCCGCATTACCTTCTCCCGCCCCATCGATGCTCCGGGATACTGCGGGCATCCCAGCGTGTGGAATCCAACGCCTCGAAGGCGTAGCGCTTCGACCACGCTGTAGGGAGCTTCCGAGCCCTGTTGCTGCCAGTAGAACGAAATTTCATTCCCTTTGCCGGGCAAGTGAACATTCAGTTCGTGCAACATTCCGTCGGTCCCGCCTGACGACCACTGCACCATTGGCAAGCGCGCTCGTGCTTCATCGGCCGACGGCAGAGGGTCATCCTTCGGCAACAGCGCGAGGATCGCTTCTGCCATCGCAGTGGCATTCTCCGTCCGCCGCCATTTGACAACACAAGATCGGTCTACCCATGTCGTCGCGTCGGGCCGTAGATGCAAAACCTCTGACCGGCATCGCTCCAGAAATGCTTGTTCACCCGCTGCCAACCCGGTATCGGCCGCTTCCATGTCGCATCCGGCGGCTGCCATGAGGCCGATAACGGCAATGCAGTGAATGATCCTCTCGTAGCAGATTCGGTATGTCCTCAGGAACATGGCAAGCGCGTTCGAATGGCAGAACCAATTCGCTATCCGCAGAACGCAATTCGAGCATACTTAATCAGACTTTCGGCGCTGGCTCGCCCCCCATATGGGGGAGCTCGGAGATCGTTCCGACGGCACACGAGATGAGTGCCACGACGTTCTACGGGCTTGGCGACGACCAAGCCCAGCAGATCGTGGAAGAAGTCGCAGCCGCGGTCGACGGATGGCAAGACAAGGACGGAGATAATCGCGCTTTCGCAAGTTTCGCGACAGCTTCAGCGGGTACCTTGGCTTCCAGATGACTATCAACCGTCCGAGGAACCAGCCGTGTTGTACAGATTCCTCTCACTTGCCGCTCTCGTGTGCGCACTTGCTTCGCTTCCGGCGCATTCCCAGGCGCAACAGGAGGCGGCAGGCGCCGTGCGTGGCCGCATCACGGACTCGGTGACTGGACGGGCAGTGCCGACGGCGACAGTAAATCTCATGCGCAAGCAGCGCGTTTACGCCACGGTTGAAGCCGATACCGCTGGAGAGTTCTCGTTCGATCAAGTGCCGGAAGGCGTGTATTCGGTCGAGGTGGAAGAGCAGGGCTACGTGAAAGCCGTGCAGGCGGATGTACGGGTCGTGCTTCGCAGAGCGGCTGCCGTCGA
>JBEBRC010000072.1:0-13648 GCA_040395055.1 Steroidobacter denitrificans | reverse complement strand
CGCATTCAAACCTCCACCACCATATATTGGTTGAACTGATCGTTGAGGTCTGCCGGTCCGTAGCCACGCGGATTGCACAACACACGCGTGCCGTCGACCGGCTCGTAGTCGCACGAGCAATGCGTATGGCCATGAATCCACAGGTCTACCGGAGGACGAACGAGCCCCGACAGATCGCTTGCAAACGCCGGGTTTAGAGGATGACGATGAAACTGACGGTCGACGCTGCCCGGATGCGGCAGATGGTGAGTCACCACGACCGTCTTCCCGTCGAAGGGCTCGGCGAGCTTCTCCGCCAGCCAGCGCCTCGATTGCAGGTGGACCTCGCGTGAATCCTGCGCGCTCATCATGCCGTCACCATAACGAATGATGCTGAAGTCAACCATTGACTCATTCGCGTAGCGATACGCGATCGATCGTGGCAGCTGCGGCTCTTCGAGCTCGAAGTCCGTCCACAGCGTCGCGCCCAGGAACCGCACACCGTCGATCACCAGCTGATCATTTTCCAGCAGATGGATCCGCTGTTTCGTCGCTTCCTCACGCGCGCGCTCGAGCACGCACTCATACCTCGCGCCATAGAATTCATGATTGCCCATCACGTAGACGATCGGCAGCCCCGGAAAGCGCGTGCGTGCCCATTGCAGGCCGTAGTGTTCAGTCAGGATGTCCCCTGCAAGCACGACAACATCAGCCGGCACCTCGATGGGTTCGAAGTCGAAGAACTCGATGTGAAGATCGGACATTGGACGAATGAGCATACTTAGCCACCGCGAATGCGTTTAATCGGCTTCATCGATATGCGCGAGATGACCGCGGTACATTACTTCCCGTCCCTGTAAGTGGTGCTCCGTGCTGCTATGGCTGTTCAAGGCCGCTGCCTGTTGCCACGCCCGTGAACGGGTGAGCAACGTAATGATCAAGACCGTCTACGCGCGGAAATACAGCTCAAAATTGTCATCGCGCGTGAGCAAGGCCATGAGCTTCGGGTGCACGAAGAGCTTTTCCCTGCCGAAGGACTGCTCACGCAGGATACCGACCGATGCGAGCGCCTTGAGGTAACGGGACGCCGCCTGGCGCTCCGCGATGCCGGCCTCGACGAGATTGACGATGCGGCAGTAAGGCTGCTCGAAGACGATATCCACCAGCTCGCGGCTATAGATCTTGGGGAGCTGTCGCCGGACATGGTCGGTCGTATGGGCAGCGAGCGCGCGGATCGCGGCGATCTTTGCCGTCGTCCATGTCGCGGTATCCTCAACGGCGCGCAGCATGTAGAGCAGCCACGGCTCCCAGGCGTCTTCGCGCGTCACCGCGAGCAGCAAACGATAGTAGTCGACCTTGTTCGCAATGATATAGCGGCTCAAGTAGAGAATCGGCAACGGCAATAGGCCCTGCTCGACCAGGAACAGGCTGTTCAATACGCGCCCGGTGCGGCCGTTGCCGTCTGTGAACGGATGGATTGCCTCGAACTGATAGTGCGCAGCCGCCATCCGCACGAGCGGGTCGATCGCCTCTTCCTCGTGCAGGAACCGCTCCCAGTTGGCCAGCAGGTCGCGGATGCGCGCTTCGCCTTCGGGCGGCGTGTAAACGACCTCGCCGGTGGCGTTATTCGCGAGTGCGGTGCCCGGCACCTTGCGCACACTCATCTCGATGCCCTTGATCTCGGTACAGACCAACTCTGCGGTACGGGTCGTGAGCGGCCGGGCCTTCAGCGTGTTGAACCCTTCGAGCAGGGCGTGTCGATACCGCAACGCCTCCCGGGTGGCGGGATCGGCGCCAGCATCCACCTGCAGATGCTGGAACAGCTTGTCGGCCGTGGTGACGATATTCTCGATCTCGGAGCTTGCCTGCGCTTCCAGAAGCGGCAGGGTATTGATCAGCATCGCAGGATTCGGGAGCAGCTCGGTGGCCTGCTTCAGCTCCGCAAGCGCGGCTCGCGCGGTAATGCATTGCTTCAGAACTGGTGTCGTTTCCAGCTCAACAGCGGGTGGCAAGCGAGGCAGGTCGTTGTAGGCTCGGTCCGGCCGCCACCCTATGTCTGAGGTCATGTCGTCAAAAGTGGGTTTTTGCGCCATGTTCAGAGGATATGTCGTTACCCGCGACAGGTCAAAAGAATATGTTGCAATTTTGGCGTTTCTGCGACAGATCCGCATGAAAACCTATCTGCGTCAAGGGGATGTCCATGGAAATCGAATCACTTCCCGATGCAAAACCCCGCGAATATCCGCCCCAACAAATCATCCGAAGTAAATTCCCCCGTGATCTCCGCCAGGCACTGCTGCGTCCGGCGCAGCTCTTCCGCCATCAATTCTCCCGCCCTTTGCTCGGTCAACTGTCGATGAGCCTCCTGCAGATGCTGATCCGCCCGCGCCAAGGCATCCAGGTGCCGGCGCCGGGCTGAAATCGTTCCGGCCTCCGCGCCCTGGAATCCCATGCAGGCCTTCAGATGTTCGCGCAACAGATCGATGCCTTCGCCGCTGGTCGCCGACAGGTAGACGCGCGGCACGGCGGTCCGCGGCTCGGCCTGCGACCGATGGTCAAGCACATCGGGGCTCTCGCAGTGCGGGGCCGCACCGGACAGATCGATCTTGTTCATCACCACCGTCACCGGCACATCGCCCGGCAGGGCGGCGAGTTCGGCGGCAATCGCCTCCTCTCCAAGTTCGAGTGAGGCATCGACCAGGTACAGGATGCGATCGGCGCGGGTCATTTCCTGGTGCGCGCGCCGGATACCTTCGGCTTCCACGACGTCGGCCTGTTCGCGCAGGCCGGCGGTGTCGGCGACGTGCAGTGGCATGCCGTCGAGATGGATGCGCTCGCGCAGGATGTCGCGGGTGGTCCCGGGAATGTCGGTGACGATCGCCGCCTCGTAGCCCGCCAGGCGATTGAGCAGACTGGACTTGCCGGCGTTCGGACGGCCCGCGATCACCACCGTCATGCCCTCGCGCAGCAGTGCGCCTTGCCGCGCTTGCGCGGTGATCTGCGTACACAGGTCGATGGCGCCGTCGATGCGCGCCAGCAATTGACCGTCGGCCAGGAAGTCGACCTCTTCCTCCGGAAAGTCGATCGCTGCCTCGACATACATGCGCGTTTCCGTGACCGCATCGGTCAGCGAGCGCACGGCTGTCGAGAACTCACCCTGCAAGGAGCGCAGCGCTGCACGCGCAGCTTGCGTCGAGCCGCTGTCGATCAGATCTGCGATGGCCTCGGCCTGGGCCAGATCCAGCTTGTCGTTCAGGAATGCACGCTGGCTGAACTCGCCCGGCAGCGCCAGCCGGGCGCCGAGCGCGATGACTCGCGCCAGCAGCATATCCATGACCACCGGCCCGCCATGACCGTGCAGCTCGAGCACGTCCTCGCCGGTGAACGATGCCGGGGCGGGAAAATACAGCGCCAGGCCGCCATCGAGCATCTCGCCCTCGGCGTCCCGGAACACACGCAGCGCCGCGCGCCGCGGCGGCGGCAAGTCGCCAAGGATATGCGGCGCGATCTGCGCCACCCGCGGCCCGGACACACGAACGACACCGATGCCACCACGCCCAGGCGGCGTGGCGATCGCAACGATAGTGTCAGGAGAAGCCGGCGCGTGAGTCATAGGGGATCAGCTGCGAAGTGCCTCCGAGAATGGCAGACAGGAAGCTGGCGTGCGGCTGCGAAAAGGTCGGCTGTAGGTTCGAGATTCACTCTGGATCCTCGATCGCCTTCAAGGCGAATCCACGGCGATCGAGGATCCAGAGTGAACCTCCTGCCTCGCAACGATTCCGCCCGCAACCACGCCGCCACCAGCACCGGCCAACCCATCCTGCGGCGGCCCGTGCGCTCGACGTCCTTCGCGACCGTGAATTCTCCTTGAACGGTCGCCAAGGACGTCGAGCGGATGGGCATCCCTCAAGATGGCGGTATCCGTACACGGCACTGGCCCGAGGCATACCCCCAGCGGCCACCGCGCCCTCGGACACGACCGCAGCTCCAAAGGCCCGCGGTCCGCGCTATCGCACGCCGTCCTGCTACGTCTTCTTCGTCTCCGCCGCCACCAGCTTGTTGATCCGCCACTGCTGCGCGATCGACAGCAAGGTATTCGTCAACCAGTACAGCACCAGGCCAGCCGGGAACCACGCCATGGTCACCGCCATCACCAGCGGCATGAACATGAAGATCTTCGCCTGCATCGGATCCGTGCTCGGCATCGGCTGCAGCTTGAACTGCCCGAACATCGCCGCGCCCATCAGGATCGGCAGGATGAAGAACGGATCGCGCGCCGACAAATCAGTGATCCAGCCCAGGAACGGCGCCTGGCGCATCTCCACGCTCTCCAGCAGCACCCAATAGAACGCCAGGAAGAACGGAATCTGGATCAGGATCGGCAAACAGCCCGCCAGCGGATTGATCTTCTCCCGCTTGTACAGCTCCATCATCTGCCGCCCCAGCTGCTCGCGGTCATCCTTGTAGCGTTCCTGGATCGCCTTGATGCGCGGCGCCACGTTGCGCATCTTCGCCATCGAGCGCCCGCTGGCCGCCGTGAGCTTGTAGAACACCAGCTTGATCAGGAACGTCACGATGATGATGGCCCAGCCCCAGTTGTGCACCAGGCCGTGGACCTTCTCCAGCAGCCAGAACAACGGCTGGGACAAGATCGTCAGCTTGCCGTAGTCCGCCACCAGATTCAGGCGAGGGCCCGCGACCGACAGCTGATCCTGCAGCTTCGGGCCGACGAACAATGTCTCCTCATATTGATGTGTGCCGCCCGCCGGGACCGTCACCAGCGGACCGCGATAGCCCAGCACGAAGTCGTTGTCGGCATCGATCGACAACTGATAATCGTAGGTCTCGCCGACCGGCGGCACCGCCGCCGAGACGAAATGATGCTGCAACGCCGCCATCCAGCCGCCGGCAAAGGCGTTCTTGTAGGCCCGGTCCTCCTCATCGTCCACATGCAGCTTGCGATACGCATTGCCGTCGAAGATCGCCGGGCCGCGGTAGGCGTAGGTCTCGACCCGGAAGTAGGAACGCTCCACGTGCTGGTAATGCCGCACCAGCTGCACATACGACGCCGCGCGCCAGGGCTGGTCCGACGTGTTCACCACGTCATAGGTCAAATCGATGCGATAGGTGCCCGGATAGAAGGTATAGGTCTTGGTGACCGTCAGCCCCTGGTCATCGCTCCAGGTCAACGGCACCGACAGCTTCGAAGCGCCGGCCAGCAAGCGATACTCGTTCGAGGCGCTCTGGTACATCACCTGGTGCGTCGGCTCTGGACGCTGGTCCGCGGCGCGCAGGCCCGAGCGCGCGATATAGAGCGGATCGGTGGGATTGAACAAACGCACCGGCACGTCCGGCTGGTTCTTGACCAAAGGATATTTCAGCAGATCGGCACGGATCAGATCGCCGCCACGGGTACTGATATCCATCGACAGCACATCGGTCACGACCCGGATCGTCGGTGCGGCAGGAGCCGTTGCGACCGGTGCCGAGGGGGGAGCACCGTCGACGGACGCCTCGGACCCGGGTTCCACCGCCTCCGTGCTGGGAAGATCGGGCAACACGTTCTGGGACGCCGGCGCGGCAGCGCCCGGTTGCGTGCCTTGGGCGACGGCCGGCGCAGCAGGCGGTGGCGGCGCATAGTCGCGCTGCCAGGCCACGTAGTTCAGCCACAACGCCAAGGCCAACGCGGCCCAGACGAATATACGTTGGTTATCCATTTGAAATCGGCTTGAGCGAGGAGGTCGGCGGAACCGGATCGTACCCGCCCGCATGCCAGGGGTGGCAGCGCAGCAGGCGGCGGACCGCAAGGTAGGCGCCGCGCAGGGCGCCGTGTTGTTCGATGGCTTCTTCGGCGTAGCACGAACAGCTGGGGTAAAAACGGCAATTCGGCCCGAGCAGCGGACTGATGCAATACCGATACACGCGAATCAATGCTGTCAGGACGATGCGCATTGCTTGATCACCGTGCGCCAATGCTTCTCCAGGCTGCGAACGATAGCGGCATTATCCGCCGCGCGCGCGCCTGAGCGCGCATTCACCACGATGTCGACCGCCGGAAGTTCATGTTGGTGCTGGCGGAACGATTCGCGAATCAGGCGCTTGATCCGATTGCGCCGCACCGAGTTGCCCACGATACGGCCCGCTATCGACAATCCCAGGCGCGGGATCCCGCTCCCCGTATTGCGCGTCGCAATCGCAAAGAAAGAGTCGGCGCAGCGCCTCGACTCGCGATAGACACGATCGAATTCGGATTTATGCCGGAGTCGTTGCGCCGGTTGGAACGGTCGCGCCGTAACGTGCAAGGGCTGGCTGTCACCCGGCCGGCGCACAGCGCGGCGCTGGCCAGGCAAGTCCCTGGGGAACTTAGACCGCCAGGCGCTTGCGACCCTTGGCGCGGCGACGGGCAAGTATTGCGCGACCAGATTTGGTAGCCATACGTGCACGAAAGCCGTGGGTGCGTTGACGATGCAGGTTGCTCGGTTGGTAAGTACGCTTCATGCTGGCTCTCGCCCGGAAATATGCGCTAAAACAAGCACATGGTGGCAGAAAAGAAGGCCGGCAAGGGTACGCAGCAGACCCCCGCGTGTCAAGCGGGGCAGCGCGCCGAATGAGGGCCTCGTCGAATGGGTGGCCCTGCGAGCGTTCCCGCGGGCCAAAGGCGCCGACAAGGCGCCATCTGCCGTAGTCTAGCCTTTCGGCTGCCCCGGCTGGCAAACGATTCCGCATCGCGCGTTCCCGGCAAGCGGATGCTCGCCGGGAATCCATCCTGTGGATAACTTGCGCCCCCTCGGTATAGACTCGACGACTTGCATCGGTCTTCGAGCAGCGAATCATACCGGGTGTGTCTGGCTGAAATACCGGGCAAGTACCTGTGTTGCAAGCGTTTCCGCGCTGATCACCATGCATTGGTTGGATAACTGGAACGTCGCCGAGGTGGTTTTTTTCCTCGACGGCATCGGCATTTTTTCGGGGCAGCGGCTTCGATGGATGCGGCATTGCGATGGCTCGTGTCCGGATCGCTTATGAGTTCGGGGGGACTCGATTCGGGCGGCAGGCCGACGCATCGGCCTGCGCGGACTATTTTCTTTACTTGGACGATGTTAGGGGACGAAACCGTGCAGGGCTCGTTATGGCGCCGCTGTCTCGCTCAATTGGAAGCGGAATTGCCGGAGCAGCAGTTCAATACCTGGATCAGACCCCTGCAGGCGGTCGAGGATGGCCGCACGTTGCGATTGCTGGCACCCAATCGATTCGTAGTCGATTGGGTCAACCAGAACATCGCCGGCCGTATCGGCGAGCTGGTGGATGCGGTCGGGATGGAGCCCACCCCCGAGGTGGTGCTGGAAGTCGGAACCCGCGCCCGGCCGGCCAGTCAGGCCAGTTCGGTCAGCCCCAGCCCCCACCCCGTTCCAAGCTCTCGCAGTCCGGCCGTCACCCTGGGACACGGCACCCGTTCCAGCAGCGCCGACCTGCCCATACCGGCGGTGATGGGCAGCCGGCTGAACCCGGATTTCACGTTCGCCAATTTCGTCGAAGGCAAGAGCAATCAACTGGGGCGCGCAGCGGCAGTCCAAGTCGCCGAGAATCCCGGTCGGGCCTATAACCCCTTGTTCATCTACGGCGGCGTGGGACTGGGCAAGACGCACCTGATGCATGCGGTCGGCAACGTGATCCGCGCCCGTGATGAACGGGCGCGCGTCGCCTACCTGCATTCGGAACGATTCGTCGGCGATATGGTGAAGGCGCTGCAGCACAACACCATCAACGATTTCAAGACCGCCTATCGTTCGCTGGATGCGCTGCTGATCGACGATATCCAGTTTTTCGCCGGCAAGGACCGCTCCCAGGAAGAATTCTTCCACACCTTCAATGCACTGTTCGAAGGCCAGCAGCAGATCATCCTGACCTGCGATCGCTATCCCAAGGAGGTCGACGGCCTGGAGGAACGCCTGAAATCGCGCTTCGGCTGGGGACTGACGGTGGCGATCGAACCGCCCGAACTGGAAACCTGCGTCGCGATCCTGATGAGCAAGGCAGCAGCGACCCGGGTCGATCTCCCCGACGAAGTGGCGTTTTTCATCGCCAAGCGCATTCGCTCGAACGTACGCGAGCTGGAAGGCGCGTTGCGGCGGGTGGTGGCCAACTCCCAGTTCACCGGCCGGCCGATTACCATGGAGTTTGCCAAGGAAGCATTGCGCGACCTGTTGGCGCTGCAGGATCGCCTGGTCACGATCGAGAACATCCAGAAGACCGTCGCCGAGTACTACAAGATCCGCATGGCTGAACTGCTGTCCAAGCGGCGCAGCCGCTCGATCGCGCGGCCGCGCCAGGTCGCCATGGCACTGTCCAAGGAGCTGACCAGTCACAGCCTGCCGGAGATCGGCGATGCCTTCGGCGGCCGCGATCACACCACGGTGATGCATGCCTGTAAGGTAATCAAGGAGTTGCGTGAGTCCAATACGCGTACCCGCGAGGACTATTCAAACCTGTTGAGAACCCTGGCTGGATGACTGTGGATAAGATGTGGGTGTTTTTCAGGGCGATTTCATCCACAGGACACCCACAGTTTGGGGACAGGCCCACGGTGAGTTGACAAGAGGCTTTCGCAGGACACAAGTTTCTGAGCGGACAGGCAAAAAAGTGCTTATCCACAGCGAGGCGCCGGCCTCATAATCATCATCATAATTCTTATATACCCATTCTTTAATCAATTACTGAAGCTCCGAACAGGTGAAAACGATGAAGTTCAGTGCTGAGCGGGAAGCCATCCTCACGCCGCTGCAAGCGGTGATCGGCGTTGTGGAGCGTCGGCAGACCATGCCGATTCTCGCCAACGTACTCGTGGCAGGCCGTGACAATCAGCTCTCGATGACCGCCACGGATCTGGAAGTCGAACTGGTCGCGAAGGCGAATGTGACCCTCCAGCAACCCGGAGAAGTGACCTTGCCGGGTCGCAAGCTCCTGGACATCATTCGAGCGCTGCCGGACAAGGCCCAGATCACGATTGCCGTCGAAGGAGAACGCGCTACGGTTCGTTCCGGGCGCAGTCGGTTCACCCTGACCACATTGCCGGCCGGTGACTTCCCGACCGTGGAAGACATCCGCTCGCAGCAGACCTTGACCATCTCCCAGGCCGCCCTCAGGCGTCTGTTGGACAAGACCCATTTTTCAATGGCGCAACAGGACGTGCGCTACTACCTCAATGGCATGTTGCTCGAAGCGGAAGGGAACATGCTGCGAACGGTAGCGACTGACGGTCATCGTCTTGCTTTTTGCGAGGCAGCGCTGGAAGTGGACGCCGGTGCGGTGCAGCAAGTGATCGTACCGCGCAAGGGCGTGCTCGAATTGCAACGCCTGATGGCGGGCGACGGGGTGGTGGAACTGGCGATCGGTTCCAATCACGTTCGCGTCCAGATCGAAGATATTCGCTTCACATCGAAGCTTATTGACGGCAGATTCCCGGAATATAGTCGAGTTATCCCAGCCAATCCGACGAAAAAGGTCGGTGCCGATCGCGACATCTTGCGCGCAGCGCTGCAGCGGGCGGCGATTCTGTCCAATGAGAAGTACCGTGGCATTCGCCTGGCGGTGAAATCCGGGCTGCTGACCCTCCAGTCGCACAACCCGGAGCAGGAAGAGGCGGAGGAAGAGCTGGAAGTGAACTATGACGGGGAAGAGCTGGAGATCGGCTTCAACGTCACCTACCTGCTGGACGCGCTGGCGGCCATCGACGGCGGCGAGGTGGAAATCGGACTGACGGATTCCAACAATAGCTGTCTACTGAGCGCCGCCTCGACGCCAAACGTGAAGTATGTGGTCATGCCGATGCGGCTCTGACGAGGTGCATAGCCGCTGACGTGCTCACAAGGATCGACATCGAGAACTTTCGTTGCATTGAAGCGGCCAGCATCGAGTTCGACGCCCGTGCCACGGGCGTCATCGGCGACAACGCCTCCGGCAAGACCAGCTTGCTGGAGGCGATTTACTTTTTGGGCCACGGGCGATCGTTTCGGACCCAGCATCGCGATAAGTTGCTGCGAGCCCAGGCCGACGTCCGCGCCGATTATTTTCGGATCGTCGGCAGATTGTGGGTAGACCTGCCGCGGCTGAGCGGCGAGGCGATGCCCGGCCCATTGGCGGCAACCGCATCGCAGTCCCGGGGATGGTCGCCGCAAGTGCCGGCACCCCTGTCACCAGGCACGGTACCCGCTGCGGGAGCCGGCTCCGATACGCCAAGTGTCGGTGACGGCGCACCCTACTCTCCCGGGCAAACTCGGGATGAGTCCGGGCCGGACTATGCCGCCAACTCTTGGGATGGCGATACAGGGCTCGGCCAGCGCTCGAATTCCGACCGCTCCGGTCGTTCCCTGGTGGCCGGTATCGAATACGTCAATGGCGCGACCCGGGCCAATCTTGCCGGGCAGGGTGTGTCCGGCATTGCGGACATCGCCGAAGTGCTGCCGATCCAGATCATCGATCCTGGGATTCATCGGTTGATCGAAGAAGGATCCGCCCGGCGCCGGCGCCTGATGGACTGGGGAGTGTTTCACGTGAAACAGGACTTCCTCGGATCGTGGCGGCGGTACCAGCGAGCATTGCTGCAGCGAAATGCGGCCTTGAAGATCGGCGCGGAACCGGCTGTGGTAGAGGCATGGGAGAAGGAGCTCAGCAATGCCGGGACGGTCGTGGACGCCTTGCGTGCCGACTACGTACAGCAACTCGAGCCCCATTTTCAACGCATTGTCACCCGACTGGTCGGTTCGAGCGTGCGATTCGTCTACCGTCGCGGCTGGGTGGCGGAAAGCGACCTGGAGACGGCCTACCGGGAATCGCGCGCGCGTGACCTGCGCTTCCGGACGACTCATGTCGGCCCCCACCGAGCGGATCTCAGCTTCATGGTGGATGACGCCGCGGCACGGGACCGTATTTCGCGCGGTCAACAAAAGATGCTGGCGGCCGCGTTCATCCTCTCCCAGCTGGCCTTGCGTGTTGCCGTGGGCGCCCCACAGGCGTGCCTGATGCTGGATGATCCAGCTGCCGAGCTGGATGTGGATAACTTGGGGAAACTACTTTCAGTGATCGCCGAAATTCCCGCTCAGCTCGTCGTGACCTCGGTGCATGAACGAGGCCTGCAAGGCATCGATATCGCCCGGAGGTTTCACGTGAAACATGGTCATTTCCAGTCGATGCTATAATCCAGCAGCTTTTTCTTCAGGCCGGCACATGACAGATTCAGACGTTTACGATTCAAGCAAAATCAAAGTCTTGAAAGGGTTGGACGCCGTTCGAAAACGTCCAGGAATGTACATCGGCGATACCGACGACGGTACCGGTTTGCACCACATGGTGTTCGAGGTCGTGGATAACTCTGTCGATGAAGCACTGGCAGGCCATTGCTCACATGTGACGGTCACGATCCACGCCGACCAATCGGTCACGGTGGCCGATGACGGCCGTGGAATTCCTGTGGATATCCATCCGGAGGAGGGACGTTCCGCCGCCGAAGTGATCATGACGGTGCTGCACGCCGGTGGAAAATTCGACGATTCCTCCTACAAGGTTTCTGGCGGCTTGCACGGCGTCGGCGTCTCGGTCGTGAATGCTCTGTCGGAATACTTGCTGCTCACCATCCATCGTAGCGGCCATAAGTATCAGCAGGAATATCGATTGGGAGTTCCCCAGACCCCACTGGCGCAGGTCGGGACCACCGACAAGCGCGGCACCGTCATTCGCTTCAAGCCCAGTGCGGTGATTTTCACCAATATCGACTTCTCGTTCGATATCTTGGCCAAGCGCCTGCGTGAACTGTCGTTCCTCAATTCCGGTGTTCGCATCGAACTCATCGATGAGCGTGACGACAAGCGCGACGCCTTTCAGTACGACGGCGGCATTCGGGAGTTCGTGCGCTACCTGAATCGCAATCAAAGCGCGGTTCACGACACCATCGTCTGGTTCCGCACCCAGCAGGATGCCATCGCGGTCGAACTGGGGCTGCAATGGAACGAGTCCTACCAGGAGAACATGCACTCCTATACCAACAACATTCCGCAAAAGGACGGCGGCACGCACCTGGCGGGATTCCGCAGTGCTCTGACGCGGACCTTAAATAATTATATCGAGAAGAATCTGTCGTCCAAGGACAAGCTGTCGACCTCCGGCGAGGATGCCCGGGAAGGTCTCACGGCCATCCTGTCGGTCAAAATGCCCGATCCCAAGTTCTCGTCCCAGACCAAGGACAAGCTTGTGTCCTCGGAGATCAAAGGCATCGTCGAGTCCGCCGTGGCTGCCAAGCTGGAGGAATTCCTGCTCGAGCATCCGCCGCAGGCGAAGGTGATCAGCGCCAAGGTGCTCGAGGCGGCGCGGGCGCGCGAGGCCGCCCGCAGGGCACGCGAAATGACGCGCCGCAAAGGCGCACTGGATATCGCGGGCCTGCCCGGCAAGCTTGCCGATTGCCAGGAGAAGGATCCAGCCTTGTCGGAGATGTTCCTGGTCGAGGGCGATTCCGCAGGCGGCTCGGCCAAACAGGGCCGTGACCGGCGTACCCAGGCCATCCTGCCGCTCAAAGGCAAGATCCTCAACGTGGAAAAGGCCCGCTTCGACAAGATGCTGTCCTCGGCGGAGGTCGGCACCTTGATTACCGCGCTCGGCACCGGTATCGGCGCGGACGATTTCGACATCTCGAAATTGCGCTACCACCGCATCATCATCATGACCGACGCCGACGTCGACGGTTCGCACATCCGGACCTTGCTGCTGACGTTTTTCTATCGCCAGATGCCACAGCTGATCGAGCGCGGGTATGTGTATATCGCCCAGCCGCCGCTGTACAAGCTCAAGAAAGGCAAGAACGAGCACTACGTCAAGGATGAGAACGAACTCAATTCCTTGCTGCTGAACTACGCGCTGGAAGATTCCGCCTTGTATGCCGATCCCGCCCAGCCTCCCATGACCGGCTCGGCGCTGGATACCCTGGCCCGGCGCTGGATGGAAGTGTCGGCGCTCATCGAGCGTTCGGCACGTCGCTACGATCGGCGGGTGCTGGAGCAGTTGCTGTACATGCCGGAAGTCACGTTCGAGAACCACGACCAGCTGGATTGGCTGGCTTCCTGGGGACGTAACCTGGAAACGCAGCTGAATGCCCAGGACGATGCTTCCCGGCGCTATCGCGTGCGGGTCGTGCCAGGCGCCGATGGCGGACCGCCGAAACTATCGGTGGTGCGCACCGAGCATGGCAGTACCGTCGAGCGCTACATTCATCGCGAGTTCTTCGATTCCGCCGAGTACCGCCGGATCGTCGATTTGGGCAAGACCCTGGGCGGGCTGCTGCAGCCTGGCGCCTACGTAGTCAAGGGCGAACAGCGCCATGAGGTCCATCGTTTCAAGCAGGCCGTCAATTGGCTGCTCGATCAGGCACGCCGTGGACAGGTCATCCAGCGCTACAAGGGCCTGGGTGAAATGAATCCGGATCAGCTGTGGGACACGACCATCAACCCCGATACCCGGCGTTTGATCCAGGTGCGCATCGAAGACGCCCAGGCGGCGAACGACATCTTCGCCACCCTGATGGGCGATCAGGTGGAACCGCGGCGCGAGTTCATCGAAAAGAATGCGCTGGCGGTATCCAACCTGGATATTTGAGCGCTTGTCCAAGAGCCGGCTCTTCTCGGTG
>JBEBRC010000071.1:0-13875 GCA_040395055.1 Steroidobacter denitrificans | reverse complement strand
ACCACGATGCTGGTGCGCACGGCTGTTTTCTTCGGCGTCACCTCGCCGTCGCGGCGCAGAATCGTCACTGCCGTAAGACAGGTGCCGAAGAACAGGATGAGCGAGGAGTAATAGACCCACAACAATATCAGTACCAGCGACCCTGCGGCACCATATGTCGATGCTGGCGCCACGCGTGTCAGATAGAACGAGATCAGGTACTTCCCGATTGCGAAAAGCACCGCCGTGATCAGCGCTCCGCGCCAGACGTCATTCCATTGCAGGCGCACATCCGGCAACACCTTGAAGATCATGCCGAACAATAACGTGGTCACACTCAGTGACACAGTGAGATCGATTGCAGCGATCGCGATGGGCGGTACAGGAATCCAGTCCCTGGCGTACTCGACGATGCCGCTGATCGCAACGCTGACCACGAATGAGGTGAGCAACAGAAATCCGATGATCAACACCATGCTCAAGGAGAGCAGGCGCACGGTGACGAATGTCAGGAGCCCGCTGCGTGCCGGCCTGGCCCTGACGCCCCAGAATTGATTGAGCGAGCTTTGCATCTGCGCAAAGACGGTGGTGGCACCGAACAACAAGGCGCCGATGCCGAGCAAAGTGGGCAGGAGACCCGCCTCCTGCGGGCGTGATCGACGCACCGCCTCTTCCACCGCGGAGGCGGCCTGCGCGCCCACCATATCGGCGATGGTTGCCGAAATCTCACCGCTGGCGGCATCCTCGCCGTACACGGCGCCGACGATCGTTACCAGGATGATCACCAGGGGCGCCAGCGAGAACAAGGTGCAGAAACCCAGCGCACCCGCGTGCTGGAACGCGTCGCGATCCAACCAGCGCTGCGCCGCGTCCTTCAGTAGCTGAACGAATGTAAGGGGTGGCATTGCCGCAATGATGCTTGTATTGGACGGCGAGTTCCAGGATGGAGCCGAATATCGATGCTCCAAATGGGCTGCGCACCGGTGAAATGCTCGCAATATGTCACTCACCCTCAATTCGATACTGCCCTCGCCCCGCCCACGGCCACGGCCACGGCCTCTCGACGATGCCGACGAAGGACATTTAACTCTCCCATCATGGGCAATACGATATACGCTTGTGCCATAGTGGTATTTCCTCGAGGGGACCTGGCGTGGGGACACGGAGAAAGACGGGTTCATCGACCATGGAGGCTCGGCTTTCCGACCTGATCGGCCATCTTTACGACGCGGCGGTAGATGAGCGATTGTGGATAGGGATCGCCCCGCGGATCGCGAGTACCTTCGATTCGACCAGTGCCGTGCTGAAGATGCATGGCAGCGATGACGTCGAGCTGTTGGACACCACCGAAAATCTGGTGGTCCCCCCCGGCGCTCAATCCTTGGCCAAACATTGGCACCGCAACGACCTGTGGGTCGAGCGGTCCATCGCCTTGGGCATGTCTCGAGTGATCACCAGCGACGATCTGGTATCGCCGGCGGAGACGAAACGAAGCGGTTTCTATCAAGATTGGCTGCGTCAACTTGAGATCCACCACATGGTAGGGGCGGTATTCCGCACCGGACGCGACCGCACGGGCGTGGTCGGCATCCATCGCCCGCGCGAAGCGGGATATTATGCGGACGCCGACCGTCGCAAGGTCGAGATCCTGCTCCCGCACCTCCAGCGCGCGCTGCAACTCGGCCGACGCCTTGCCGAAGCTTCCCTCGCCCAGGCTAGCTCGTTCGATGCGCTGGACAGGCTCGACATCGGCGTTCTCGTTGTCAACCGGTCGCGCAGGATCGTCCATGCCAACGTGATTGCGGAAAGCATATTGCGGACCAATTTGACAATTGGCGTATTGAACGGCCGTCTGGTCATGGGTAATCACACGCTCAACAGGCGGCTCGCGATCCTTGTCCAAGACAACCTGGACACCGCCGGTGGCAATCCTGGGCGGCCAATGGCGGTCCTCGCGGTACCACGAGATGAGCGCATGCCCTTGACCTTGGCAATCACGCCGCTGCGTCCGATCGGATCACGGCTGACCGGGCAGCCGCCGTTGGCGCTGATTTTCATACGCGATCCGGAACGCTCGACCATCCTTTCAAACCAATTGTGCGATCTGTTTGACTTGACGCCGGCCGAAGCGGCCATCGCTGCCGACCTCGCGCACGGACGTTCACTGGCCCAGATTGCGGCCGCGCACGGCATCGGACTGGCGACAGTACGATCGCATCTGAAAAAGATCCTCGCCAAGACAGGAACCCGCCGCCAGGCCGAGGTTGTCGCCCTCATCGCAGGCAGCATCGTGGCGATCGTCAACCCGCGTTAGCGTCTGCTCATCGAGCCCGCCTTTCCCTCCATCCAGCCTCCCCTGTTTAGGGGATGCAGCGGCCAATCCGGTGGCAATAATAAATGGGGTGATCGGCGTACAGGCGAGCGCCCACGGCGAGTTCCGGGTAAGGGAACGGCTGACCAGCCTGACGGAACCTCCGAGGCGAAGGAGCCACGCCTTCTTATCGACAACCTGCAGAGGAGACAAGCATGCGCCCAGGGCTCATTGGTACGGTGTTCGCACTTTACTTGACGGCCGGGTTCGGAGCGCTGCCCGCCGATGCCGCGGACGACGCATCCGCCTTCGATATGCTCGGTCTTCGCCTCGGGATGACTGCCGACGAGGCCAGGGCGGCATTGAAGACGATCGACCCCAAGATCAGGATTGACGAGTCGAAGCGGCAGCTGATCTACACCGACGGTGTCGAGGCGCACCGGACGGAACCGTTTCTGTATTCGATCACGGGGAGCGGCGACATTGCCGACGAAGCAGGCAACACGCGGCGTTGGGTGCATTCGCTGCGCATTTTCTTTTCACCGCCACCCGATGGTGGACGCGTCACCGCTGTGACGCGCGTGCAGACTGGACTTCCCAACGCCCCCTCAGGAGCACAGTATCGCGACGCATTGATTCAGAAATACGGCGAGCCGAGTCACTCTCAACTGGGAGTCCATCGCTGGGATTTTCCGCATGGGAAGACGCAATGTCTGCTGCAGCCCTCAAGCTTTGGCCAGGCCGGCAGCACTGAAACCGTTGGCGCAAGCATGATGCGCGGCCTCTTCGTCTTCAAGGGGCAGACGATGACCGACAGACTGCAGACACAGAAGGTCAAGGACCTGTCTCAGTGCTCCTCTTTCCTGGAGTACAAGATTGGCAACGACAAGACCGCTGTGCAAAGGGTGTCCGCCCATCTCGTCGACGTGGTTGGCCTCGCCAGATCCGAGATCGCCTCGAACGAGTGGGTCGCCGGCCTGGCGGCGGATGCAAGGAAGGCACGCGAAGGCAAGGTCAAGGGGCCGGCACTTTAGAACCCTTTCGATCGGCTGGACGTGCCGTGTCCAGAAAGGACGCGGCCAGTCGCAGTACATCCTCCCGCCTCTCCCGATGGGGTACATCGCCACACCGCTCGAGGATCGCCAACTGCGCGGGCCCTGCTACCCGGCCCGCGATCCGGCGCGGAAACTCCTCCGGGCCATACTCATCCGAATCGCCGTGAATGACCGATGTCTCTCAATGCCTGGATGAAACCTGACCGGCATCCGCCGGGGGATAGACGAGATAGACCTGAACCATCTTCAGATCCACCGAGGCGGAGATCGCCGCATTCTTCCCTGCCTCATCCGGGTAACCGTCCGCGAGCCGCTGCAGGGCTGCGACCACCGACGGGGAAGACACCCGGCCATAACTCATATGATGCGTCGAGAGATTTGTGTTCAACGCGTGATGCCAGCGCTCCACGTCCACGTACCCTGCCATCAATCCTTCGGCGCGCTCGGGAGTCACTTTCAACTTCAAGCGCATGCCTCGAAACTCCTGGAACGCGGTCACGTTGGCAGTCATGGCCCACGGAACCATGATCCATTCGATCGGCTCGGTGGTGAGCACCCCATCGACGATCTTGCCCTTCAGCTTGAATACGTAGTCTTTGCTCCAACGCAGGTCGACGCGCTGGGTCCCGCCCGGCAGATAATCCTTGCCAGTAGCGCCGCCCAGCAGGCTGCTCATCCCTCGATAGGTGGTGACGGTGACGTCATCGTCATTGGCAAGGCTGTCTACATCGGTCAATTCGATGAGTAACCGGCTATCTGGATACTGCTGCAGGAACGTGTTCTCGAAGTTATAGAGGGAGCCGCCGACCCGAAAGCTATCGACGCAGGCGATGGCGCGATAGAACTGATTGTCGATGCCCTGCTCGCCCTCCGGGCTGGCGAAGTCTTCTGGCCCCACTTTTCCGTCCAGATTCATCCCATAGGAGATTCCTCCTTGAGATTCATGGTAGGGAAGATGATATTTACTGGTGGATGGGTGCCATTGAGAACCTTCCCACTGCAATTGGGTTTCCACCACTGAGAGCTTCTTGTCTGGGGGATAGAGTTTCTTGAACTCCTCACGAGGTCCATCATTGAATCCTTCCGGGCACTCCGTCTTGCCCCCCTCCGTTTCATACAAGGACCAGTAGCGATTGGTCAGTACATAGCCGATCCTGCCGTCCGCCAGTACGCTGGCAGTCTCCCGCAATGGCTGCGCGTACCCGCTTTGGGTACCGAGCATCACCACCGCAATGACGGGGGCCAGGATCCGGCATGAGCGTCGCAACATGTCGGGTTTCGAGATTCTGCCGCAGGGCATGGTGAGCCTCCAATTAGCGGGAACGCTGCCGTCCTCAGTCACTACAACCCAAACGCATTGGATCGATAATCGTCTCTTAGCCAGAACGCCTTGTACCCGTTCCTATAGCCATTGAACTCACCCCACGCGTCACCGCCAGTATCGCCGGGCCGATCGCGGCCGAAGGTGTACACGGGCCGGTCACGATAAGCCCAGACCTGGATCGCACCCTCCTGCCCCGCCTCGGCAAGACGGCCGGTGTTCTTGTCGATCGTCATCAGGCTCCACAACCTGCTCTTGCTTTCGCTGCCCGGCGTCGCCAGCACGTACGGAAACATCTTCAGGCACAGCTCCGGATCACCATTGCCACAAACGGCCATGCGATACGCCTGCGGCGAAGTCGGATGGTTACAGCTCTGCTGATCTTGTGCGTCGTCATTGCAGTTGTACACGTAGATGGTCCTGCCGTTCTCATCAGCGAGCACTTGACCCAGCCGCACGTCACGAACGGTGAATACCTCCGGCGGCGGTAGTGCGCGTTGGGTAAAGACGCTGTACCAGCCACGCATGTCGTTGCCGGTTACCTGGCCGCCCCGTGATTCGGCACCTGCCTCAGCAATGTATATGTACAGCGGCTGGCCTCTGTACACCCACTGCCTGATGCCTGGCGAGCGTTCCAGCACGCTCCACTCGCCATGTTCGCTAACCACTTGCGGCGCCAGAACCGGACTCCAGGTGCGCAGGCAATCAGCAGTGCAATTGGACTTTCCGGCCGAATCGGCCTTCGAGGCATACACGGTGAATCCCTTCTGATTCACCAGCATTCGCCCCGTATTCGTCGATCGCACCTTCAACTCCGGCGGAACCTCGGGCTGCGGACCGATGGCGAATCGCAGTGCACCGGTTTCACCCCCGCCCCCGCCTTCCTCATATCGCCCGCCGCCCAACACGTCGCCTGACTGGCGATCCAGATGGGAGGTGTAAACAGGAAATCCATCGTAGGACCACTGTTGTTGTCCATTCGCTCGCGGCATGAGCGTCCATTTGCCGATGGGCTTGGCTTGCGTATCGGCGAGAACAGGAGGCCAGAGTTGCTCGCAACTGCGACGCTGGTCGAGTTCGGGCAGCAAGGCGCCGGGCGGATACGGACTCATGAGCCCGGCGGTTTCGCGGTAGATTGTCCCGTCGCAGGTCGAAGCAGTCGTACGGCGGTCGCCCGCCGTACCGTTACGCAGACCACGCATTGGCCATATGTATAAAGTCATACCCTCGGCAGTGGCGAACACAGGCCCGTTCAGCTCGGTAGGAACCACCTGAATTCCCGGCGGCATCTCCTCGGACAGGAATGCCTCGCGATCGGTCGACTCCGGCGGCTGCCAGAAGAACGGCAACTCGCTTGCCTGGGACATGGGGCTGCCCATCGCAAACGCTGCCGCGACCAGAATGCCCGCAATACCTCTTCCCTTTCGATGCATGGTCATCTTTTTCCTAAGCACGCCTCGATGCCGCCGCCACAGTGTAGCTGCCGCACTCGTTATCACCCTCTCAGACTACGATCTCCGAGATCGGGCTGGAAGTGTTGTTGCTGTCCGCGCCCCAGGACGGCAGATCCAGACCCATGAGGCGCAGTGCCGTGTAGCCCACTCGCGTGGGCGAAGTCGCCTTGGCATCGATGTGCAGGCCGGTCCTGGCCCGGCCACCGGCGCGGCCGGCGGTGAACACCGGGATGCCGTCCAGTGAATGTGTTCTGGCGTATCCATGGTCCGTCGTCGCATAGATGAAAACATTGTCGAGCAAGGTTCCATCGCCCTCCTTCACCTTGGTGAAGGCATCGACGAAGTAAGCCCAATCCGCCATCGCATGCCGGGTGAACCACGATGACATGGGTTGGTAGCCCAATTCGCCATCGACCGGCTCTTCGTGCGTGGCCGTGTGATGCGGCTTCTCGTATCCCGGCTTGATGGTCGAGGCAAAGCCGGCCGTATAACCCATGTTGAATACCCTGGTTTGGTCACACGCGAGCGCCATCACCATCAAGTCGGTCATCATGCGATGTCGATCCGACACGGCATCCTGGTCCTGCCCCATCGCGGGATCCGCAGTGACCTCGCCAGGAAGGCGGCAAGCGGCGATCGGCTCGGGCTTCTCCAGCCGCTGTTGAAACTGCTGCTCGAGGTGGCGCAGGCCAGTGAAGTACTGATCGAGACGCGCACGGTCCTCCGAGCCGACCCGGCGCATTAGAGATTGCCGCTGCTCCAACACGCCGGACAATGCACTCTTACGGGCCATCACCAGCGGATCCGGCGTAAACGATGTCGCATTCGGATCCGGATACTCCGGTCCGAACAAGCGAGTGTAGAACTGCAACGGCGACCATTCCGGCGCATTGGGCGTATTTCGATCCACATAGCTGTAGGTGCTGCGCACGTCTGCGGTAGCCGTCGCCGTCAAGGATCGGAAGCGCGTGCTGCCACCGATCCGGTTGCTGATGGTGACGTCGATGGTTTCGCCGCGAATGTCCCGGCGATCCTTGGGCGCTGCGCCCGTTCTTGCGATCACCCAGCCGCTGTAGTGACACAGGTTCTGATAGCTGTCGCGAAAAGCCGTCGTATTGGTGATCAGATTGATATGCTTGCGCACGGAGGAAAGCGCCGAGATTTCCTCCGGCAAATCGAAGTCCGCACCAATCTTGTTCGGGACGAAAATCTCGGAATTCATGCCAAGACCCCAGCCCCAGGTGCCGAAACGAACCGGTATCGGCGCGCCCGATGCCAGGGCGGTTCCATTATCATTCAGAAAACAATTCAGCAAGGGCAACGCCACCGTCACTGCTGTACCGTTCAACATGCCTCGCAATACAGCTCGCCGATTTGCCTTCTTCATAGCCACTACTCCTGCAACTGAAACCCGCTTCAAGGTTGATGTGGTTGCCCGTTCAAGACGATTTGCTGCCGGACCGGTACACCGGGCTCCAGGGGTTCATCAATGCCCGGACTTTCCGCGACTGCCGAGAAGGCGTTGGACAGCACGACCGTTCGCATCAGCTCGGGCAGCTTGTAACCATCTTGGGAGAACTGCGCCGTGAGGTACTCCAGCAGCACACGGTCCGTCGGCTTCATTGCGCTACCCGAGGCATAACTATACACACGCTGGACGAGGCAGCGCGGCAGTCCCGGATTGTCGCGCAAGGACTGCGCGAGCCCCACTGAATCGGTGAATTCCTTACCGTCCAGATCACCGCTGGTGTCAATCGGGCTACCGCCTTCACTGTCGCGAAACCGGCCCGCACCGTCGAAATTCTCTAGCGCCAAACCGATTGGATCGGTAATCCTGTGGCAACCCGCGCAGCTGGGATTCTGCAGATGCGCGGCCACGCGCTCACGCTGAGTCGGGTAATGCGCATCCGGGTTGTTCAACGCCGAGAAATCGACATCCGGAGGCGGAGGTGGCACGATTTGGCACAACAGCAGTTCCCGCAAAGCCTTACCGCGCAACGTCGGCGAACTGCGCCCAGGATGGGAATGCGAAGCCAGGAAACTCACATGCGTCAACAGGCCTTGGCGCGGGCTGTCTGTCGGAAACTCGTGAGCCGTCCAGCCTACCTCGGCCGGAAGCTGGTAAATCGGCGCCAGCGCCGCCGACATGAAAGTAGAGCGGGTAGTGAACAGATCGCGGTAATCCAGCTCCTTGCGTACCAGATGATCCACCACGGTCAGCAGCGTTTGCTCGCGCGCGTCCGCTACCACGGCACCGGTAAAGTACGGGTATACCGTCGCGTCCTTCGAAAGCGAGTCGAAAATATCGAAAGCGAACATGTCGTCGAAGAACGCCCTCACGCCGACCTCCAGCCGCGGGCTTGCCAACATCGTGTCGACCACTCGCGCGAGCTTCCTCTTGTTGTGCAGCTCACCGCTCTCGGCGACCTTCAATAACATGTCGTCCGGCGCTGCATTCCACAAAAAGAAGCTGAGGCGCGATGCGAGCGAGTACGCATCGAGCCGTAGCCGTTCCGGGTCGTTCGGGTCCGGTTCCGACGTCTCGATGATGAACAGAACTTCCGGACTGACCAGTAGCGACTCCAGCACTACCGCGATGCCCTTGTAGAAATCGCCCAATTGATCTGCCGTGGCCCCCGCTTGCGCGACGTAGCCGGAAAGCTCGGCATCGCTCAACGGACGCCGCTGCAGCAGCCGAGACGTCTGGGACAGAAACGTTTTCGCGCACTCATGGTCCGCGCGGCTCGATGATGCCGGCGTGCATGGAATCAGGAAGGCCCGATTTTCCGGACTCACGACCTGATTCGCGATGCTGTTGGCCGCCCGCTGGAACAGTTCGATCTGGCTGGCGGTGACCCCGGAAAGCGCGGCGCCACTCGCCAGCAGCCCCTCGGTCCTGGGCGGCGGTGGAAACGCAATACCCAGGTTGATGCTGGTCCCGAACACATAAGAGAGTGTGTTCAGGTACTGCTGCGTGGTAACCACCCGCATGTGAGGAGGCGCGAGGGGAACGGCGGGTTCCGGCGTTCCTGAGCATCCTGCAAGCAACCCCGCCACCAGGACGAGGAGAGCTCGCCCTGGCGTCCCTGCCGTTTTCCCGCCCCGCGCGCGGCCCTCGATTGGCGCCGCGCGTCGCCCAGTAAGCGTCATGACTTGCCTCTCCTTTAAAAATTCACTCGCATGCCAAGACGGAACTGTCGTCCGAGCCGATCGTAGTTTGCTGCACTGTTCTGTCCATCGATGAACCCGGTACCGATTCGTCCCGAAATCAGCGGCGGATCCTCATCCAGGAAATTCTCGACAGCCAAATAAGCATCGGCCGTTCCCGGAAGCAATGCGTAGTTGACCGAAAGATCGAAGTATTTCACGGCTGCGATGTGATTCGAGTTGATGGTCGGGTTCTCCAACGTGGCCACCGGACAATCCGTCGTACATACGACGAAACTGTTGTTGTATTTTCCCGAACTCACCCCTCGCATGGTAAGCGTGGTCGTAAGCTGATCACCCCGGTAAGCCGCCGAGACCAGATAACGGTGTTTCGGCGAGGTCAGAGTATTGCCACCGCCGATACCCATGCCGGTCGCATTGATACCGGACCCTTCGATCGGCCGGGTATCGTTCGTTTCCAGCGTGTCGAAATACGTCCCCAGGGCGCGGAAGCTCAGATCGCCGCTGAACCTGGAATTGATGACCGACGCCGGCATCCGGTAGCTCATCTCGACATCGTACCCTCTGGCCTTCTGCCCCAGGATATTCGCCGGCTGGTTGTTCACGAACGTAACGAAGCCCTCTGCATCGCGTTCGATGAACGAGCACAGCTGAGTCACGCCCTGTGCACAACGGGCCACCAGTTGCTCGGAGCCCAGCGTGGCGATCGCGCCTTCGATCTCGATATCGTAGTAATCGATGGAGGCCGCGAAGCCCGGCAGGAAACGCGGTGTAAAGACCGCACCGATACCGGTGGTGTCCGCTTCCTCCGGCTCAAGATTGATATTGCCACGAGTCCGAGACTGGATGGTCCGGGTGACGTTCATCACTGGATCGTAGAGATTGGTCGTGCCGCTCTGGCCGGCGTTGTACAACTCGCCCAGCGTGGGGGCACGAATGTCGCGAGAACGTGTAGCACGGAAGCGCACGTCCTCGAGCGGAGCCCAAGTGGCGCCCACTTTCCAGGTAACGACCTCACCCGAAGTGCTGTAGTCCGTCCAACGCACCGCACCATTGAGATCCAGCGATTTCGCAACCGCCGCATCCTTGGCCAGCGGCAGCACTGTCTCCAGGAAGCCTTCGCTTACATGGTATTTTCCCTTCGAAGCATGCCAGTTGCCGGCAAAGAAGGAGTTAGCCTGATCGAGTTCGCTGGACCAGCCATCCACCGACTCGCGCCGATGCTCAGCGCCCGTGGCCACGGACACGGGTCCTGCCCAAGTGGCGAACGGCTCGCCGCTCAGGCTGACAGCGAAGAAATCCTGTTCCAGATCCATTGTCGCGCGCCCCTCACGGATTACGTAGGCAATGGCCTGGGGCGAGTTCACACCGATGCCCATCACGTTGTAGGGGACACAATCCGGCATATCGTTTGCTGAATCCGCATCGATGTTCACGCGGCACACGACTCGACCGCTGCTGGGGTCGACCACGGCATCGATAGCTGCCCGGTAAAAGCGTGTTACACGGCTGCTGGGTGCTCTGAGCACGATGTCCTGTCGACTGCGTGAGGCAAAGGCATCCCAGCTCCACTCGCTATCGCCCACGGAAAATTCGCCCTCGATTCCCAGCGCGAGGCGACTGAAATCACGTGTATGGTCACCTGAGGACATGGGCAGGTCTCCATTACTGGTCCCCAGCGTCACCGTGGGAATGTCCTGCGCGATCAATTGCTGCCGGATGGACTCTGGCAGGAAAGCATTATCGGCCTGAATGATCAGCGCTGTATCGAACGGTCGCAGCTGCGACGGATTCATCGATCTCGTCGAGGACCACTGCAGCTCGGAAAACACTGCAACACTGTCGGACAAGTCGAACGATACCCGGCCAAACGCAGTATTACGCTCGGTTTCGAGCGTCAAGGACGGTAATTGATCCACTCTGCTGGTGCGCCAGTCGCCACCTACCATCACCGGTACCGAGCGCAGACCATATTCGAATTCGATGGGCGTGCCACCCTCGATGAACTGCGTGCCCGCCACAGGACAGGGATCGGCGGCGCAGCCGTTGATCAAACCGCCCGGCGTGAACAGCGGCCCCACGTCGTACGTGTTGAGGTATCGAGGCTGGCCGTTGTTCGCGCTCGCGCTCCAGTTGGGATTGTTGATGAGCTGGTAGGACGTCTTGCCCCAGGAGCGGTTGTTGTGAGCGATGGTTTCGGTCGCGGCCTGCTCGAAGCTGAGCATCAAATGGCCACGGTCCGACGCGAACCGCGTACCGCCGGCCAGCGACACGCGATAGTTCTCGCCGTCGCCCTTGGAGGTCATTCCACCTTCGGCACTGCCTTTGAGGCCGGTGAAATCCGTATCTAGAATGAAATTGACCACGCCACTCAACGCATCCGACCCGTAAGCCGCCGACGCGCCGCCAGTCACCACGTCAACCCGCTGAACAAGCGCGGACGGAATGGAATTGACATCCGCCGCCCCCGAGTTCAGCACCGAGCCCACCATGCGCCGGTCGTTCAGCAGCACCAGGGTTCGTGCCGTACCCAATCCTCTGAGGTTCAAAAGATTGGCACCGGCCACGCCGCCGCTGAGATCGGACGCCATGTTGTGACTGGTGGTGCTGCCCGACAGCGCTGGCAATCTCACCACCGAATCGGCGAGATTCGTAGTCGGCGATGCTTGTAATTCCTCCATGCTCAAGACAGATACCGGCGTCGGCGCCTCGTAGCCGTCACGCACCACGCGTGTACCCGTTACCGTAACTTCTGCTAGAACGTTCGACGCCGGCGGCGTCTCCTGCGCACTCGCCATGGCACTTGCAAATAATGATGCCAGCGCAATTGAAGCCGCCCCGGCAGGTAAAATCGCTCGCTGCACGGCCATCTCGACCGACCGTTGGCGAATTTCTCGAAGTGTCTTATTTTGATTCTTCAACACACTCCCCCTGAAATCTTATGTTTTAAATGCCAGGAACAGAAGGTAGTCGCCGTCTCCCATCATGAACAAATGCGTTATCCCGTCACATGCACCGAATGCGCTACCGCTTTGACATCATGATCACCTGAATCGTCGTGCAATCCTTATCCGGACCATTTTCTGCCAGCGAAATGGGTGGCGCCTGCGTGCGGCTTGACCGGAGTGCTCCGAAAAGCCCGTCATTTGGCCGCCACAGACAGGCAGCCAGATGATGCACCAGCGTTGCCGGCTTGCCGTTGGCACCCCGACGCCTGGCCGACGCCCCGTTCTTGTCGTCGATGTCCCGTTATTCGCCTGACCGGCGGCACCGGCCTGGACCGCTCCCAACCACCCGCCAAGGTAGCTTGCAGTGATATGTTTTGATCGTAAAATGATCTTGCTGAGCAGTCAACAATTAAAATGGGAACACAGCTCATGAGAATCACCGCCCTGGCCCTTTCGTTGGCGTGCGGCATGGCTGCGCTGAGCACCGTCAGCGCCCAACCCGCACCGACGGCGGATATCGTCCTGCGCGGGCTCACCAAGGAGGAATTCCCTCGAATACGAGCCATTGTTCCGGACGTCTATGTGTACGAAGAGCTGCTGACCGCCGACGGAACGTCATTTACGACCAACAGCCTGATCATTGTGACCGCCGGCGGCGTAGTGGTCGTAGACGGCCAAGCCAAGCCGGCACAGGTGGAGTCGATGATCGAGCGGATCAAGAAACTCACCACTCAGCCCATCAAATATGTCGTGGTCGCTTCCGACCATGGCGACCACGTGGCTGGCAATGCCGCTTTCAAGTCCGCCTTCCCCGATGTGGTGTTCATTTCCTCGCCGGTGTCGCAAAGCGTAGTGGCACGAAACACAGCTTTGCCGCCCGTGACCGAAGTGGTGGCGGACAAACGCGTGCTAAGCATGGGTGGCACGCAGATCGAAATACTGAATCTGGGCCGCGGCCACACCGGCGGCGACCTGACTGTCTACCTGCCTGAAAGCAAGGTGCTGTTTCTGGGGGAGCTCTACCTGCGGCACCTCTTCCCATCGATGGTCAGCGGATATCCTACTGAATGGGCGGCCACTCTGAGCAAAGCCGAAGCGCTGGATGCGACCTGGTATATCCCTGGCCACGGCTTTACGGACGATGCGGCATCGATGAAGTCGGGCGTCAAGGAAGCGCGCATGATCATCAAACGAATCATGGCAGAGGCCAAGCGCCTGAAAGCGGCCGGCTACACTTGCGAATCGCCGAAGAACTGCGAGGCCGCGCCGCATGCGCAATGGGGGCGATACGTCAATCTCACCGCATTCGACCCTCAAGCATCACGCGCGTTGGCCAGAGCATATATGGAGCTCGATGGAAAACTGCCCGACTGAACGAGCTGTGGCGACAGGCATTGCATGGCTTTGGACGCTCCGGAGGGCGCAGAGGCGCGACAGAAGTATGCCTGCCAAACAACCGTAGTCAGGCGGCCAATGCTCCTGCCGCTTGGAGCGCAGCCTGCCTATAGGGGATCGTCGATGTTTACCGCTCGCCCTGCCCCGCTTTCATCGTAGCGGCAACGCGAAAGCCCATCGCAGACACTCGCGCTGCAGGATCGTGCCCGCCCCCGCGCGCTGTAACCCGACTCCACCACGGCGG
>JBEBRC010000070.1:0-14139 GCA_040395055.1 Steroidobacter denitrificans | reverse complement strand
GACGGTCCGAAGCCTGCAAGCGAAGAGGGAGGGCTCGCTGGCACAGATGTCCGGTGCGCCGTGTTCCTGCCAGAACGCGGCCAGGCCCGCAGCGCCGAGGACTTGCTCGAATCGCGGATGCTGGCGCAGGAATCCGGTGTCTGGCATCCACAGGATGCGCAATGGCATGTGTTCGCGCTGGCGCTGCAGCCGCGACAGGCGATTGAAGACGAAGTCGGATTGCCGCAGCGCCGTGCCGCACAGGATTTCGGTGTCGGCGTCGATGCGCCCTTCGTTGGCGGCGCGGGTGACGGCCTGCAAGGCGTCGGGGATGTCGCGCCGCGCGGCCGCCGCGCGCAGTACTGGCGTCGCCCAGTCGTCGAACTCACGCGAACCCAGGGTATCCTGCAGCAGACGCCGTGCCGCGGGCAGATCGGCATTCAGTATCGCCGTCAGCGCGCGCACCTGCGCGGCCGGTGCTGAAATGGGCGAGGCGGCATCGGCACTGCTTGGCGCTGGATGATCGCCATCGCCGCTGTCGTCGTGCGCATCGGCCTGTGCGTCTTTCTGACTCGCCACCAGAGCGGGCAGGCTTGCGTACTCCAGGCACTCCTGGGCGCCGATATTGTCCTGCTGCAGCGCCAGGGCGCGATCCACGAGCGGCCGGGCGGCGGCATAGTGCCCGGTATCGACCAGCAGGCAGGCAAGCCCTTCGAGCGCCGGCACACTGTTGATATCCAATGCCAATGCCCGATCGAATTTTTCACGCGCGGCCATCCATTCGCCACGCCGCAGATGGACCAATCCCATCGCGGCATGCGCGTGCGCCAGTTCGTCATCCAGCGACAGCGCCTGCTGTGCGGTGGATTGTGCGAGTTGCGTCAACGAATGTGCGTCTTCGCCGCCGAGACTCAGATAGCCTACGGCAAGCGCCGCCCAGGCGCGGGCGAATCGAGGCTGGGCGCGAGTCAATGCTTCCAGCTGCTCGACGGTGCGTGTCCGGGGGCGTGGCGGGCGGGTGAATCCATGTCCTTCGGCGCCCAGCAGTGCCAGTGCGGCGCTCTGGTACATGTCGAAGGCATCCTCGTCATGGGTGCCGATCAGTGCCACCCAGTCATGGGATGCGTGACCCGCATCCAGGAAAGCGGGCAGTCGCGCGGCAATGGCGCTCAGGATGCCCAGTCGATGATGGCCCTCGAGCAGCACGCTGGCGCTGCGTTCGATTGCCTCATCCGGTGAAACGAGGCTCAGCGTTGCCTGCTCCTGTGCGCCGAGGTCGACCTGCAGCGTATGGATGCCGGCGATGGGCGTGGCGCCGACCGGCGCGACCCGCATCTTGGCCCGGCTCAACAGGTGGCGCAGCTCGAATTCGAGCCAGCGCGTATCCTCGGTCGCGCTCGGTGGCTGGTCCTCCTCATGAGCGATCACGCGAATCTGGATCGGTTTCGAGGCGTGGAACAGCTCGCGCGGCAGCGGCACGGATTCGACCGTTTCCGGCTCGGGCGTGCAGCTGCGCAGCGCCAACCACGCTGCCAGCAAGGCAAGGCCGAGCAACCCACCGATGCGCCACTTGTTCATGCGACAGAGGTTGCCGAGAGTCTGCGCACCACGCAAGCTCTGTGCATTCGTCCCTTACATTGGTTTTCCATTATGAACAGCGAACGTCCGAATCTTTATCTGCTGCGCGCCGCCGACATCGAGGCGCGTGCGCAAACATTCTCTCATCCCTGGAATCCACAATCGCAGATGACTGGCTACCAAATGGCAAAGGCTACCGGATTGAAGCGCACCGGCGTCAATCTGGCGCGCGTTCCCCCAGGCAAGGAATCCCTCGTCTATCACTCGCATTGGCAGGAGGAAGAGTGGATCTACATCCTCGAAGGGCGCGCCGTAGCACGTATCGATGCGGTCGACTACGAGGTGGGTCCAGGAGATTTCATGGCATTCCCGGTTCCCGGCGTCGCCCATCACCTGCGCAACCCGTTCGCGCAGGAACTGGTGTATCTGGTAGGCGGGGAGAGCCGTGAGATGGATGTTTGCGACTTTCCCGATTTGGGCAAGCGCGTCTTTCGCCAGGCGAAGCGCCTGGAGGTTTTCGAACTCGACGCAGGCCAGCCGTTCGGGCCGATCGAAGAGTAGTCGAAGAAAGGGACTGCGCTGCGAGGCCTCGATGCGACGGGCCATGCCTGGATCGGACTCGATGCGCGGCGCAGATCGTGGCTAGCGCCAGCGATTGCCACCCTGGTCTTGCACCAATGCCAGTCCGGTTCGTTTGGGTACGCCCTGGAAGGTCGAGGATCGCACGAACATCCGGGCGCGATCGTCGACGTCGAATGCGCCGTCCGCTCCTTCTATGTGGCTGTTGGAAACATGGACCGTCGCATCGCGCACGACGATACCCGTACCCGAGGCGACGATGCGGCTGTTGGTGATGTACAGGTTGCAGCCGCCGCGGGCGATGATGGCATCGCCTTCCACACGCAGGTCGCGATTGTCCAGGTGGAGCATGCGGCGGCCTTCGCAGATGATCGGCTCGCTGGTGTGCGCCGAGGTATCACGGCGATCCGCCTCGGCGGCGCTTGCTGCGGCGCTGACGATACTGACGCCGGGTCCGGTAACGCGGACCTGCCCGCCCGAGCGCTCGATCGTATAGTGGCTGTCGCCGATCCGATCCTGGTCCGGTGCGCCCATGCCGGCGGGCGGCGATGAGTCCGTCGCCGCCGATAGCGGCTGTGCCGCAGACACCTCGCCAGGCGGCGTCGTGGAAGCGATGCCGGTGCTTGCGTCATCGTTGGTGTGCGCCGTGGCTTGCGTCTGTGGGCCTTGTATCTGAGGACCTGGCCGAGAACCTGGGGGCGGTGCCGGCGCGGCATGGGTCGGTTCCGGTGCAAGCTGCGACAGCGGGGCCGCGGCCAGTTGGTCCAGCTCGACGGTCTCGATCTCGCCGCTGCGACGGTCACGCACGGTAAACACGCCCGAGGGATCGCTTGCGAGCAGCTCGATATGCGGATTGCGTTGCAACGCCGCGCGTGCCCAGTCGCTGGCGGTCTCGCCGGGCGCGACGCCTGCCTGGCAGGCCGAGAGGGTAAAGACCACCGCGCACCAGGTAATCATGCGCACGATCGAGGACGGCATGTGAGCCTCCGGTGTCCGGCCGATGCGGGTATCGTTACGCCGTGCGCAGCGGAAGTCCATCGTGTCTCACGCGCATCCATGCGGGGTCGATACCCAGCCCCCGCCTCGATGCCGGCAAACCTGACACGGTTTCCCATCGGGGTTCAAAGGCGCGTGGCGGTGCCGCGGGCATGCCGGGCGGGTTCATTGCCGACGTCTGGCAGGGAGTGGCGTCGCAGGCCGGGTCATTGCTGGCGCCCGCTCCCGGCGGCGTTGTCAGTGGCGTCGATTGGCACACCGGGTGCGCCCGCGGGCGGCGCTGCCGTATCGGGTGGCTTGGCGGATGGCGGCGCTGCGGCATCGGGCGGCGTCGGCGCAACCGGACCGGGCTTGACGTACTGCTCCAGCCATTCGCGTTTGGTGCGATACCAGAACAGTGAATTCTGCGGCTTGAGTATCCAGTGGCCCTCGTCCGGAAAGTAGACGAACCGGCTTGGCACACCACGTTTTTGCAGGGTGTTGAACAGTTCCATGCCCTGGTTCACCGGCACTCGCTGATCGAGTTGTCCATGGATGACCAGGGTCGGGGTCTTGAAGTCGGCGGCTGACAGATGGGGCGAATTGCGGGCAAAGCGCTCGCTGTCCTCCCAGAATTCGCCATGGCGCCATGGCTGCGCGCCATGGTCGCCGCCGTACTGCGCATACATGTCATAGCGGGCTGCATGCGCAACCAGGGTCTTGAACGGATGCTCTTTGCCCAGCACCACGGCTGCGAGGCCGCCGCCGCCGGCAGCCATGCGATCGGCATCGATCCAGGGCTGGGTGCTCAACCATTCGGCGGCCAGGATCGTGTCCTGATAGGGCAGCACGGCCGGTTCGCCGGTGATCGAATCGGCCCATGCCTGACCGAAGCCACCGGAGCCGTGGAAGTTGTGCCATGCGGTGACGTATCCCCAGTTGGCGAATACCTGGGCATTCCAGCGCCATCGATGACTGTCGGTCACGCCATGGGTTTCATCGTGCAGCAGCAGATACAGCGGCCACTTTTTATCGGCTGTGAAGTCAGGCGGATAGACGATCCACATCTGCACCGGTTCGCCGTTGGCACCGGGGTAGGTGACGCTCTCGGATTGTCCTTGCGTGAGATTGGCGAGGGTGGTGTCGTTGAAGTTCGATAGTTTGGTCGCCGTCCCGGTGCGCGCGATGATGCTGACCAGGGTCGGCGGTTCGTTGAAGCTGTGTCGCAGCCCCACGATCACCGGTCCGCTGCCGGCCACGGCCAGCGAGTGGTAGCTGCTCTCGCGCGTGATGGCCTTGGGCTCGCCGCCAGCAAGGTCGAAGCGATAGATGCGCTGCGTGCCAGCATCGTCGATCGAGCCAAACAAGGCACTGGAATCCGGAGACCAGACCAGTCCGTCCGCCGATCTATCCCAATTCTCGCTCAGGTTTCGCAATTTCTGGTCGCGCCGGTCCAGCAGCATCAGGTGGGCGCGATCGGCATCGAAGCCTTTGATCGTCTGGCGGCGGAAGGCAAGCGAACGGCCATCCGGGCTGTAGATCGGCATGGTGTCGTTCGCAGCATTGTCGGTGGTGACGTTGCGCGCGGCATCGCCATCGCTTCCGAGCAGGTAGATATCCAGGTTGGGAGCGATGCCCGTGGGGTCGGAGTCGGAGACGAACGCGACTTCGCTGCCATCGGGCGAGATGTCATAGGCGCCGGCGTGTGCACTGGCCGCATCCAGCGCACGCCCGGACTCCAGCGTAATGGCTTGTGGTTCGCCGCCCTCGATGCCGACGGAATAGATGTGCACCTGGCGCTCGTCCAGGAAGCGATCCCAGTGCGCGATCGGCGGCTTGTCCCAGATCCTGGCCGAGATGGCCGAGCGCGCCTGCGCGCTCATGCGCTGTTCCATTGCGCTCCAGCTTTTCAGGTCCGGCCAGACGCGTGACAGGAAGGCAAGGCGCCTGGAGTCCGGGAACCATTTCGGGGCGATCACGCCGGTGGGCACGTTCGTGACGCGGCGTGCTTCCCCGCCACTGACGGCAATGACGTAAATCTGCGGCTGCCTGTCGGCGCCACGTTGGGCGACGAACGCGATCCACTCCCCGTCCGGGCTCCATACCGGAGAGTGGTCATCGGTCGCGGCAGTGGTCAGTTGGCGCGCCTTGCCCGGCTTGGTCGGCACCAGCCACAGGTCGGTGATGCCTTCGTTCCTTTGCACGTCGAAGCGCGTGACCGGCACCACCGCCACGCGTCCATCGGGTGAGATGCCGGGACTAGAGAGGCGCTTCAGACGCCACATCGCCTCCGCCGTGTAGGATTCGGCCTGCGTGGGCTGGAAGGCGAGTGCGGCGCAAAGGGAGACGGCCCATGTAGCCCACAGGAGTCGAAGCTTCGGTTTCTCGTTATGACAGCGGCGGGCAATCATTGCCAATCCTCGATATTTCATGTGCGGAATCAGTACCCAGTTTAGCCGACATCCACTTGCAGGCTGCGCAAGCTGAGAAGTGCATCATTTCTTCATCCGCGACGCTACGTACACTGTTGCCCGTCATCAATGCAGCGCGCTGCTTCATCGACGCGGCATGAAGCACGCTCCTTCAAGAGGCTCTTTAGTGATCCAAGTCAAACACCGCAATCGCCTGCCTATGCTCCAGCCGGCCGTCGTGCATCTGCGCCGCTCGTACGCCGAAGGCCGCTACGGCCAGATCCATCTATGGACGGCGTATCCTTCGGGTGGGGGGTTCGATGAGGGTACGCCGCTGATTTGCCTGCATCACAGCGGAGGATCCGGGCGGCTGTTTGCGCCCGTGTTGCACGAGTTGGGCAGTGATCGCAGTGTCTACGCGCCGGATCTGCCCGGTCATGGCACCTCCGATGCCGCTGGCAACAAAGCGAGGATAGCGGACTTGGCGGGCGCCGTCGGCGATTTCCTCGACAGCTTGCGGCTGCGCACCGTCGATCTGTTCGGCCATCAGTTGGGCGCGCTGGTGGCGGCCGAACTGGCGATCGCCCGCCCGCAGCAGGTGCGTCGAGTGATGCTCTGGGGCGTGCCATGCCATGCGCCGCAGGATCGCGTCGCTGTGTTGCAGCACTCGACGATGCCGGGGGAGCGTGAAGATGGCAGCGACATGGCGCAAGAGTGGGAGCGTACGCTCGAGCGCCGCGGTCAGGGCGCACCGATATCCGCTTGCATCGAGGAGTTCGCGGATCGCTTGCATGCCGGCGCCGAGGGCGCCAAGGCATTCGCCGCCGCCGCGGACTACTGCGCGACGGAGCGATTGCCGCTGGTGAAGCAGCAGGCGCTGGTGCTGCGGCTGCGCGATGAGTATTGGGATCATGCCTCTCGGGCACGCGCCGCTTTGCCGAATGGATCGATGCTGGATCTGCCGGACTACGGCCAGGGATTCCTGGCTTGCGCGGCCCAGCGTTTCGCCTCCGTCGCGCGCGAATTCCTGGATCGATAGCACTCGCCGCCTCGATCACGTGCTGCTGCATCGGGCCGGCGACGGGGATCGGGCTGCGATGGAGCGGCGTGAAAAATGATCGAAAAAAAAGATCAGAAAGTTCGTTCCCAGCTCCAGGCACAGGCCAGGGCGGCGATCAGGCAGGTTGTGGCCCAGCGCAAGGCAATCGCCAAGGTGGTCTTCGCCGGCGCTTGTGACAAGCCGATGCTGAGGACGCCGGGCAGCAATAGCGCCAGCCAGCAAAGACTGCCGAACGACAGTCCGCGCACCCACCATGGGACATCGACGACCGCGGCCAGTCCCCAGCTCAGCCAGAACAGCATGCCCAGCCCCGTGCCGCAGAGCATGTGCAGCAGCGCATCCGGGATCTGCACCGGACTATCCAGCACAGGCTGTGCCGTCGAGCGTCCCCGCAGCAGCTCGAGCGTGGATTGCGCGACCGAGTGCGCCAATACGCTGATCAGGCCGCTCAGGCTGCCCGTCAGCATGAGCCAATAGAGTTCGATCATCGAATTACCTGCTGCAGCGCCTGCAGTAGTTTGTCGATATCGTCATGCGAATTGAAGATGTGCAGCGAGATGCGCAAGGCGCCTTCGGCAGTGCTGCCAGGGTCGTCGGCCCATTGCAGTTCATGAACGAATACCCGATAGCCATGCGCCAGGTGGGCGGCTACCTGCGCCGCGGATTTGCCGGGCACGCGAAAGCTGAGGATGCCTGCCCATAGGCCTGGCCGTGCCGGTGTCAGCAGTTCGATGCCGGATCGCTGCTGCAATTGCAGCCGGGTATAGATGGCCAGCTCTCGGACGCGCGCCTCGATGCGGTTGCGCAGGATCTGTTGTTGAAACTCCATCGCGACCTCCGCACCGCGCAGGGCCGGCCAGGCCAGCGGCACGATGTTGCCGAGCTTGTGCAGGGCCGCCGGCACGCCGCGCTGGCCGGCAGCGATGGTCGGCATGGGGATCGGTGGGACGTCGATACCTCGCGGTACCGTCGCCCAGAGCCGTTCCAGCGCCGCGCGGTTCGCGTACAGCATCCCGGTGCCGTGGCTGCCGTTCATCCATTTGTGGAAGCTGGCGGCATAGAAATCGCATTCCAGGTCGCGCAGCTGAAAGTCCAGCATGCCCACCGCCTGGGCTCCGTCCACCACGCTGAGCACGTTGCGCTGTCGCGCCAGCGAGCACAGTTCCTTCACCGGCAGCAGCGCGCCATCGGCGTACTGCAGGTGCGAAAATGCCAGTACCTTGGTGCGTTCGGTGATCGCCGCCCCCAATAGCTGCAGCGCCTGTTCCGGCGTCTCCAGGGGCGCGGGCAGGCTGACTTGCTTGACGCGGATGCCGTGGCGGCGTTCCAGCATCAACCACGGACTCAATGCCGCCGGGTGCTCGCGAGTGGTGGTGACGATCTCATCTCCGGGCGCCAGATCCAGTCCTCCGGCAACGATGCCCAGCGCCTCGCCGGTGCCGCGCGTGAAGACCAATTCGTCGGCCGTGCAGCCGAGGAATCCGGCGAAGCGGGTTGCCAGTCGAGTCGTCTCCGTCGCCCAGCGATCCGGCGCGGCGTTCGCCACGCCGAAGCTCTGCGTCTCGCGCGCGCGATACTCGGCGGCCATTGCCGCTCGCAGGGTGGGGCCGCCGCTGGCCGTGTCGAGATAAGCAAGGCGCAGGTCGAAGACGCCTTGCGTGCGCACCCATTGCCATAGCTCCCGTGACGAGGATGGCATGCCAGGCAATTGCCCGAAGGCGGCGTCCGCGCCGAGCAGCGCGGCGACGCCGGCGCCGTTTGCCAGCAAATCACGGCGAGTCATGCCGCCGGCTTGACTGTGCCGGGGTAGCGAATGGGACAAAGGGTCGTTCATCAGCGTGTGCTTCTCAAAAGGTTCCAGGGCCGGGCACTTTCAAGGCCGAGCGCATCGGGGAGCAGGGGCAAGCCTCATTATCGCAGGACTGAGCGGGTCTTTTCCTGCTACCGTAATCTCTAGTTGATCCTCGGTTGACTCTTTCATGTCCCATTATCTGGAACGTATTCTGAAGGCTCGCGTCTACGATGTCGCGGTCGAAACGCCACTCGAGCCGGCGCCGCGCTTGAGCCGGCGATTGGGCAACGAGGTGTTGTTCAAGCGCGAGGACCTGCAGCCGGTCTTCTCCTTCAAGCTGCGTGGGGCCTACAACAAGATCGCACATCTTTCCGCGGCTGCCGCGCAGCGCGGTGTGATCTGCGCCTCCGCCGGCAACCACGCCCAGGGCGTGGCGCTATCGGCCAGGCATCGGGGCATTCCGGCAACGGTAGTCATGCCCCAGACCACGCCACAGATCAAGGTCCAGGCAGTCATCGATTTGGGCGCCGAGATCATCCTGCACGGCGACGACTACGACCAGGCGTGCGACCACGCTTTGATGCTGGCGCAAGAGCGGCAGCTGACGTTCATCCATCCCTTCGACGATCCGGATGTGATCGCCGGGCAGGGCACGATCGGCATGGAGATCCTGCGCCAGCGTTCGGGCGATGAGATCGATGCGATATTCATTGCGATCGGCGGCGGCGGATTGATTGCGGGGGTGGCGGCCTACGTCAAGTATCTATTCCCCAGGATTCGCATCATCGGTGTCGAGCCCGAGGATGCCGATTCAATGTCTCGTTCGCTGCAGGCGGGGCACCGTATTACCCTGGATCGCGTCGGCATCTTCGCCGATGGCGTTGCCGTGCGGCGTGTGGGTGAAGAGACGTTCCGTCTGGCGCGCGAGTATGTGGACGAGGTGCTCACGGTCAGTACCGACGAGATCTGTGCCGCGATCCAGGACATCTTCGAGGACAACCGCACCATCGTCGAGCCGGCGGGTGCGCTGCCGGTGGCGGGCATCAAGCGTTACGTGGCGCGCGAGCAATGCCGCGGCCGCAGCTTGATCGCCATCAACTGCGGGGCGAATGTGAACTTCGATCGCCTGCGGCATGTAGCCGAGCGCGCCGACGTCGGTGGGCAGCGCGAGGCGCTGGTGGCGGTGCGGATTGCGGAGCAGAAGGGGAGCTTCCTGCGATTCTGCGAAGTGCTGGGCCAGCGCAACGTCACCGAGTTCAATTATCGCTACCACGACGCGTCAGCGGCGCAGCTGTTCGTGGGGCTGGCGCTGGTGGATGGACGCCGGGAGAGGGAGGCGGTGATCCAGTCCCTGCAGGATGCCGGGTATCCGGTCATAGACCTGACGGACAATGAGATGGCCAAGCTGCATGTGCGCTACATGGTCGGCGGCCGTGGCCGTGGCATCGAGCATGAACGACTGTTCCGATTCGAATTTCCTGAGCGGCCCGGCGCGTTGCTCAAGTTCCTGCACGCGGTCGGTACGCGCTGGAATATTTCGTTGTTCCATTACCGTAATCATGGGTCGGACTATGGGCGCGTGCTCGCTGCCGTGCAGATTCCGCCCAGCGAGCGCGTCGAGTTCGACCTGCACGTGCAAGAGCTGAAATATGTCTGCACGGAGGAGACGGACAATCCCGCATTCAAGGCGTTCCTGGCCGGCTGAGGCGTTCCCGGCCGGTGAGGCCGGGGCTGGGTCCGGGGGTCACCGCGGGGCACCGCGGCGCGGCTAGGCAGCCGGGACGGTGAACAGCACCTGCACGACCTGGTCGGTGCTGCCGCTGATCTGGATGACCACCGTGCCTCGGGCCGGGATCTGAAATTCGACGCTCTTGCGCAGCGATTCGCATTGGTGGCCGCCGGTGAAGCGCGTGGCGCTCAAGGCCTGTCCTTCATGAATGACGTCCACCCAGGCGGCTTCGTCGAGGGAGACGCGAAAGGCGCCTGCGCTCGCCGCCTCCAGCCGCAGAAGACCGGCATAGGAGCCCTCGTCGAGCGTCGCTTTCTCCGGCTGCGCGACGAAGCGGACCTTGGATTGCTCGGCCAGCGATACGGCGTAGAGCTGCCGCAGCTGCGTGCTCGGCGATGCGGTCAGCGTCGAGCCGGCGCTGGTTGCCGTGGGCTTGGCGGCGAACAACGCCAGCTCGGTCTCGACCGGGAAGCGAAATCCGGTGCATCCCGGAGGCGCCGCATGGTGATGCGCGGCGCTTTCGGCTTCTGTCTCCATGGCCGTTGCGGCGATCGAGAGCGCCAGCAGGGCGATGGGTGCAAGCGGCGGGGCGATACGATATTTCATGGTCCATCTCTTTATCGAGGCCAGGGATTCGCTGGACGGCAATGACGGCATGGGTCAGGGATCCGCCCGGATGACCGTGAAGCCGGCATTCAGGAACACGCGGCGTGCCGTATCGCCGCGCAGGAATGCCAGGAACGAACTCGCTTCGCCTGCGGCGCCTGCGAGCGCCGCGGCCGGGTAGGTAATGGGGGCATGGGTGGATTGCGGGAACAGGTCGACGATCTTCACGCTCGCCTCCACGGCGGCGTCGGTCGAATAGACGATCCCCAGAGGCGCTTCGCCTCGTGCGACATACATCAAGGCGACGCGGACGTTGTCGGCACGTACCAGACGCGGTTCCATCGCATCCCAGAGGTTCAAGGCGGTGAGGGCGGAGCGTGCGTACTTGCCGGCCGGTACCGAGTCGGGGTCGCCGGTGGACAAGCGGCCACGCGGGCCCAGCGCCGCGGCGAACGCCGCCGGCAGGGCCGCTGGCGAATCGAGCTTCAGGGAGACCGGACTGTCCCGGGGAGCAATCAGCGCCAGTCGATTGCCCAACAGGTCGCGCCGCGAAGCACGATCGATGAGCCGGCGCTCGTCGAGGTAGTCCATCCACTCCTGGTCGGCTGAAATGAATACTTGCGCGCGCGCGCCGGCTTCGACCTGCCTGGCCAGGGCGGAGCTGGCCGCAAACGAGAATTTCACGCGGACGCCGGATGCTTGCGTATACAGCGGCCCGATTTGCTGCAGCACATCGGTCAAGGACGCCGCTGCAAACACCGTGATGGCTTTCGGTTCGTCCGCGGCAGCAAAGCTGCGAGCCGCGAGGACAGGAATGATCAGGGCGATCACGCAGGCCGCAATCGATCGACGAAGTATCTTCATGGGCGGCTCTCGCTTGCGCTATGTCCGATTGTGCATAGCGGATCGTTGTCGAGCAAGCGCCGGGCGATGCGTTTGCTCGCCGCCCTGGTCATGCCCCCCTGGCCGTTGCTGCCCCTTGCCGCTACGCTGGCAACGTTCTGGCGCTTGGCACATGCGGATGCACTGATGAATGAACTCAAGGTCACATCGAGAGTCGATTTCGGCGCGACTCATGCCATCGGCCCGGGGAAGGTCGCGCTGCTGGAGCAGATGCGAGAATGCGGCTCGCTGTCTCAGGCTGCGCGTGAACTCGGCATGAGTTATCGCCGTGCGTGGCAGCTGCTGAATAGTCTCAACCAGTCTTTCAAGGAGCCGCTGGTGCTGACGAGCGTCGGCGGCGCCGGCGGCGGCGGCGCCGTGGTGACGCCCATGGGCGAGGCGGTCATTGCCTCGTATCGAGAATTCGAACTGGAAACCAGGGCCTGTGCCGAGAGGCATTTCGCATCGCTCATCAAGGCGGTCAATCCGCTGGCCCGCGGCAAACGCCGCTCGGTGGCGCAGTCGTTGCAATCGGGCCTGGCCCCGCGCAATGCGCGCCGTCGCGACGCGCATTGAGCAGGCGTGCGCCCGGGCAGTGGCGATTTCAGAACATGAGCTTCAACTTGGCGTAGAAGCTGCGCCCCGGCTCGGGGAAGCCGTGAGCCAGCTCGAAGTTCTCATCCAGCAGGTTGCTGCCGCCGATCGCTGCCTGCCAGGATGATCCGTTGCCGAACTGGCCGCCGCTGTATTGGAGCTGCAGATCCACCATCGTGTACTCCCCCGTACGCCGGTACGCGCCTCCCGTGACGTCGCTCCAGCGAGCGTCCGCGAATTCGAGGCTGGGGATGATCGTCAGGGAATCGATGGGGCGGTAGCTCACGAACACGAACGCCTGGTGAGTCGGCGTGCCGACGGGTTTGAAGTCCGGCTGCAGCGGGTCGACGATCTTGCGCTTCAGCCACGAGTAGTTGGCGCCGATACGCCATTTGTCCCCCAGTTGCGAATCGGCGGCCAGTTCCAGGCCGTAGAACTCGCCGTTCCCGACGTTCTGTGTCTGTGTGATTTGCGTCGGCGCGGTGGTGACGACCACGGTTTGTATGATGTCTTGGACATCGTTGTAGAACACCGCGGCGGACAGATTCGTGTCGGGGCGTGGGCTGCCTTCCCAGCCCAACTCGTAGTTGGTGCTGCGCTCCGGATCGAGGCTGGGATTTGGCAAGGCGTTGCCGAAGCGTGTGCTGAAGCGCTCGAACAGGGTGGGGAATCGTGTGCGCGACGAAATACTGGCGTGCAGTTTGGCGGCCTCGGTGTAACGCCAGTGAATCGCCCCTTGGGCATTGACGGCATTGCTGCCGCCAGTGGGATATTCGAACAGGCCGGTGGCAGCATCGAATTCCTGCGCCAGTCGCAGATCGTTCTTGTCATAGCTCAGGCCGAGCACCAGATCCACATCGGCCGCGGCATGATACGTATTCTCCAGCGCCAGCGACGCCGTGTGCTCCCGGCTGCGCTGCAAGGGTTCCACCGAGCTTGCCGCGGGATCCGTCGGCCGGTTGTAGTTGCGTTCGGTATGCTTGTCGGTGCGGTAGTGCAGCGCCGCCTTGAGCGTATTGCGGCTCAGCCAGGGCATGCCGAATTCGACACTGCCGCCGTAGCCCTCGTCGGCGTAGATGCTGCGGAAGCGTCCGTTTCGCGACTGGGTGGTGTAGGTCTGATCGTCGTAGGCGTACAGAGCGTTGTCGAAAGTGTTGTAGAACAGGCGTGTCTTCAGGTAGGCATGGTCGCCAATGCGCGTATTCGACAGCCAGTACAAGCTGTCGACGTCCCACCAGGGCCAGCGCCAAAAGCTGTTCGGCGGATCGGGTGGGTCGTTGTAGACGTTCAGCGGCGCCCATTTGCTTCCTGATTGGCTGGTGTAGCTCAGGCTGTATTCGTCCGTGTCGTTCGGCGTGAAGCCGGCTTTGACATTGATGCGCCAATCGCGATTTGCGGAGCCGTTGCGCCGCGCGCCGTCCTCTATGGCAGAGGCTGCGGGGCGGAAATCGTCGGATAGCCGCCAATGATCGCGATCCAGGTAGCTGCCGCTGGCCTGAAGGTAGTAATCGTCCTGCCGGGTGCCGACCATGGCGTAGCCATTCCAGCCGCTGTACGCGGCATGGTTGTCGAAAAACGCACCCGATTGGAATTCGCCCTCGAAGGACTTGGTAGGTTTGCGTGTGACCAGATTGATTGCCCCACCCATGCCTCCTGGGCCATCCAGCACGGAGACGTAGCCTTTCTGTACTTGTATCTGCGCCAGGTCCTGGGTCAGGAAGCGGTTGAAATCGAGTCTGTTGTCCGCTGGAAGATAGATACGGATGCCATCGATCGAGATGGGCGCCTGCCAGCGGCCGAACCCACGGATCAGTATGTCGTGCTCGTTGCGCCGCCCATTGGAGTCCAGCGTGCCGATTACCCCGGGAATCAACTTGACCGCCTGGTCCAGCGTGTTGGCATTGAAATCCCAGATCTCATCCTTGGTGACCACATCGTCGCTGGCGCTTTGCAG
>JBEBRC010000069.1:0-14203 GCA_040395055.1 Steroidobacter denitrificans | reverse complement strand
CGCCCGGCGCCTGCCGGCACAGAAGCCGCAGGGATGAACAGGGATCCGTGGCCAAGGTTCATGCATTGAGTGTCAGGGTGACATTCCGGTTTGCGCCGGGTGACAATCGAGATAGGCCATCGATTCGTGAACTCCTGCGGCGATCATTTACAGGGTGTAGTCGATTCCGGGGCGGACTTGAACGCTGGTGCCGGAACGGATTGGCACGGACCCCTGTTCATCGTCGGCATGCCGCGTTCGGGAACGAAATTGCTGCGCGGCCTGCTGTGCCAGCACGAGCGCATTCGAGTACTGCCGGCGGAAACGGAGTTCCTGCCGGCACTGGCGGCCTGGATCGAGCGGCATGGAGCGCCGGAACGCGCGGCAGCATTTTCCAGCCTGTACCTGGCGATACACAGCGCGCCATATTTTGCCTATCGCAAGGCGCAGGAGCCGCAATTCGACTGGCGCCAATGGCGCGCGCAGTGTGCGGGCCGGTTCGATGTCGGCGGACTGTTCGAAGGCTTCGCCCGTTACGAACTGGGGCTGGATCGGAACAGCGAGGCGATATGGGCGGACAAGTCGCCAGCCTACATCAGGCATTTGCCGCTGCTGCTCGATGGCTTCCCGTGCGCGCGAATCATTCATATCGTCCGTGACGTGCGCGACTATTGCGCCTCCAATCGTCGCACGTGGGGCAAGGATGTGCGTCGCGCCGCCGACCGCTGGGCGGCGGACGTCATGCGTGCCCATCGGCAATGCGCCGCGACTCCGAGTCGCTGTGTCGAACTCAGGTATGAGGACCTGCTGCAGGACCCCCGCGGGCAGATGTATCGCTTGTGCCGCTTCCTGGGCGTGGCCTATTCACGCACCCTGACCCAATTGAAACGGCCGGTGGAGCCCTGTGGTGCGACGGCTGCCCGCATCGGGATCGCTCGCGACAATTTCAATACCTACGGCAAGTACCTGGCGCCGGGGGAGATCCTGGCCATCGAATCATTGGCCTGGGAGACGATGCAGGCGTTGGGGTATGAACCTCGGGTCGCACGCTGCCAGCAGCGGTTGCGCATGCCACAGCGGCAATTGCTGCAATTGAAGGATGCCCTGCAGCTGCTGAGTGCGGATGCACGCCACAAAGGCTGGGCGGGCGCGCTGCGTTTCCACGCCAGCCACCTGCGCATGCTGGCAAGGCGCTGAGCCGCTCAAGAACACTGCGGCTCCTCGCGGCTGGCACGAATCTCGAATCGTTGGCCGTGGCGCAGCGTGCGCGGGCAATGTAATCGGACCAATCGACTTGAAAGAATTTCAATCCAGCGCGCGATCGATCCGGCGTCCAGGGTGACGGCTGCCTCGTTTGCGCTCGATCGCGCCGGTGCCCGGACTATCTGCGCCTGGGTCCTGTGCTGTTGCGGGCTGGTATGGAAATTGCTCAGTAAAAATTGCTCAGTAAACACACACCACGGCATGCCGGTCGGCGAGGTACGGCTCTGGGCCGCAGGGCTATGGCCAACGGTGGCCGCGGGTCGTGGTTTGGGCTGGCACGGGCAAGTTACGCCGGTTGACAGCTAAAGAGGGAGGGCCATGCGATTCTTGCTCATCGTGCTGATCGGCTTCATGACGCTGAGCAGCGCGTTCGCGTGGAACCCAGGCCCCTTACCCGGCGTCACGATCAAGAATGCATTGCTCTACATGCTGACGCTGGGCCTGTTGCTACGCAGTTCCCTGGACAGGAACTTCAGGATCGAGTTGCCCGGAATCCCGATCGCGTTCGCGATCATGATCGCCTACTCGATCTTTTCCTATCTTGCGATCGTCCTGGTCATCCGGTATCCGCACTACAACGTGATCGCAAACGGACTGAATCTGAAGGCGTTCGTCGATCAGATGTTGTTTTTCCTGGTGTTCTTCTATGGCCTGCGCTCCGATCGCGACGCCTTGCTGATACTGAAGGTCCTGCTCGTGGCCTGGGCGCTGTCGCACGTGGTGGCGATGCTGGGGGCGATGGGGTGGATCCAGATCGGGGACGTCGAACTGCGCCAGGATGGTCGAGTGCAAGGCGTCGTCGGTGAATCGAATCAGTACGGGGCATTCGTCGCCTTGTCGCTGCCGGCGATGATCGCCGCCGCCGTGATGGCCGCACGCGGGCCGTGGCGCACGTTCTGGTGGGCGTCGTCGTTGATTACCGGCGTCACCTTGCTGATGACGGTGTCGCGCGGCGCCTTCGTCGGCATACTCCTTGCCACCATTTGGGGCATGGCATTGTTCCGGCGTTACCTGCCCGGGCGCAGGCTGGCGATGCTGGCCGGCTTCAGCATCGTCGGTGCGGTGCTGGTCATCATGCTGGCGGCATCGCTGGGTTATGCCGATCTGCTGTACGAGCGCCTGGTCGCCGGGACCAACAGTGCGGACCTGACGGCGACCTCCTCGGGTCGTACACAGATCTGGTCGAACGCGCTGGCGACGATGTTCGAGACGCCTCTTTCATTGCTGACCGGTTTCGGATGGCGAGCCTACTGGTCCATGCCGTTTCGGTTCTCGCCCCACAACTATTATCTCAATCAATGGTTCAACCTCGGGATCATCGGGCTGGGATGCAGCGTGATGTTGTTCGTGCTGCCCATCCGCGCTGCCAGCGCTGCGGTAGGGCGCGTGGCGGCGCAGCTCAGGCCGGTCATGATCAGCTTCGTCATCGCCGCGCTGGCCTTCTCGGTGGCGACGTTCTTCGTCGATCTGTACTCGCCCTGGTTGGACTTTTGGGCCTATGCCGGCCTGGTGCTGCGCATCGCGGTGAATGCGGGAGAGCGGGTAGAGGCGCCGAGCACTGTGGCGGTTCCAGTGGCGCCGCCTTCTGCGCCCGATCATTTCGGCTGGGTCGGCAGCGCGCGGCACCAGCGATGAGTTGACCAGGATTCAAAGATGCCAGTGAGAAAGATCTGCATTCTCGGACTCGACGACTACCAGCAATTGACCGATCCCGGTTCGCCGCAGTCGGTGGGCGGGGAGTCTGTACAGCATGTCCTGCTTGCCCGAGCCTGGCGCGACCTCGGCATGGACGTGACGATGATCGTGCGCGATCACGGGCAAGGCCGGACGAGCGAAGTCGATGGCATCCGCGTGGTAGCGGTTTATCGCCGCAACGAGGGCATTCCAGGTGTGCGCTTCGCACACCCGCGCATGACCCGGCTCATTGGGGCGATGCGTGACATCGATGCCGACGTCTATTACCAGTCCCCCTCGGCCGCCGATACCGGTGTGGTGGCCTGGTTCTGCCGCCGCTACGGCAAGTATTCATTGATCCGCATCGCCTCCGACCTGGGTTGTCTGCCCGGGCGCCAGCTGATCCGCTTCTGGCGCGATCGGAAGCTTTATGAGTATGGCTTGCGCAATGCCGATCTGATCACGGTCCAGACCCATCAGCAGTGCGAACTGCTGCGGCAGCACTACCAGCTTCCCAGCGAGCTGGTGAACATGGCGGTGGATCTGCCGGCGGAAGTCCCGCAGCGCAAGGACATCGATGTGCTTTGGACCGCCAACTTGCGGCCGGTGAAGCGAGCCGAAGTCGCACTGGACCTTGCGCGGCGGCTGCCGCATCTTAGGTTCACGATGGCGGGCGGCCGGCTGCCGGGCGAGGAAGGATATTTCGATGCCATGACGCGCCTGGCCGGGACACTGCCGAACGTGACCTGGCTGGGAGCGGTCGCCTTCAGCGAAGTGGGTCGATTGTTCGGCCGGGCACGGGTATTTCTCAATACGTCCAGCATCGAGGGATTTCCAAACACATTCCTGCAAGCCTGGGTACGAGGCGTGCCCGTCGCGACCTTCTTCGATCCAGATGCGCTGGTGCGCACGCGACAACTGGGGGGCACGGCAACGACCACCGAGCAGCTGGCTACCGTGCTCGATACGCTGCTGAAGGACGAGGTTCGCCTGCGCGGTCTCGGCGAGCGTGCTCGAGCGTTCGCGCTGGGCGAGTTCGCCGCGCCACAGGTCGCAGCCCGCTATCTGACGCTGGTGGACGCACAGCAGGACACGGCGCTGTGCGAGCGCGCAATGTGCGATGGCACGAACGGATGAGGCGCGCCGATGTATCGGCGGTGCAGGAGCCGCGACGCCAAGCGTTGCATGAGCCAGTGCATGAGGCACCGGCAGAGGCCGCCGCGGCGCCGTGGTCGCGCAGGCCGCACAGCGACGTCATTTTCGTCGTCAATCATCTGCAGCTTGGCGGCTCGGAGATCAAGATCGTGCAGATCGCGAACGCGCTGGCCGAGCGTGGCATGCGCGTCGGCGTCGCATGGCTCAACGAGCCGCTCGAGCTTGCCGGAAGGCTTGCAGCGGGCATCCCGCTGTGGCCGCTGTCCCGGCGTGGAAAATTCTCACCGCAAGCGGTGCGCGCGCTGCGCGCCCTGATTCGGGCGCAGCAACCTGTCGCGCTGCTGGCCGTCAATCTGTATCCGAGCCTGTATGTCGCTGCAGCCACACGGGGGATGTCGCCGCACCCGCGGACGGTCGGACTGATCAACACCACTTCGTTCCCGAAGCGCCAGCAATGGCGCCGGTTCTTCTATCGCTGGGTGCTGGCGCGTCTTGACCATACCGTCTACGGCTGCGAATCGCAGCGCCGCTGGTGGCGGTCGAAGCATCCGCGATCGCAGGTGATCTACAACGGTGTGAACCTGGATCGGTATCAGCCGCAGGCCGACGCCATGCAGGCAGGGGCGCCGGCCGCCGGCATCCAAGGATCATTCGTCGTCGGCTGCACGGCGCGTCTTGCGCCGGAGAAGAATCAATCGGTGTTGATCGATGCTGTGGCGGCGCTGCGCAGATCGGGCAGGGAGGTGCAGCTGCTGCTGGTCGGCGAGGGGCGCATGCGTACTGCGCTGGAGCGCCAGGCGCAGGCTTGCGGTATCGAGCGGTGGGTTCGTTTTGCCGGCGCCTTGCCGGATGTGCGACCCGCGCTGGGGCTCATGGATGTATTCGTGCTGCCGTCCCTGTACATCGAAACCTTCTCGAACGCCGCGCTGGAAGCCATGGCAATGCGCAAGCCGGTGATCCTGAGCCGCGTGGGAGGCGCCGAAGAAATGATCCGCGACGGCGTCGAGGGCTACATCGTGGATCCTGGCCGGTTGTCGACGGACCTGCCGCAGCTCATCGGGCGCCTGTACGACGATGCGATGCTGCGGGCACAGCTGGGCACGGCAGCTCGCCTGCGGGTGGAACGTGAGTTTTCCATGAACACGATGGTGGATGCCTACCAGCGGCTGATCGGACCGTATGCAACACGCGGCAGGCAGCATGGACAGGATTGACGTCCTGCAGCTCGGTCCGGGCCTGGAGGTGCGCGGTGGAGTTTCCAGTGTCGAACGGCTGATCGTCGAGCGCTTGGCGCGCGGCGCGGAGTCGAGCGTGTCCATACGCCACGTTGCAACCATGGAAGACGGCTCCGCATGGCACAAGCTCGGCGTGTTCCTGCGAGCGCTGTACGTCGTGCGCGCCGCGCTGCAAGCAAGGCGCTGCGGCGCGCAGCACGGCAGCCAGATAGTGCATATTCATTTTTCGAAGCGAGGCAGTACGCTGCGCAAGACATTGCTGGCCTGGATGGTCTTGCGTGCCGGCCGTCCGTTGGTGCTGCATGCCCACAGTGGCAGTTTCGATCAGTTCTTCAGCCGCCTTCCACGGCTGGCGCGCCGGCTGCTCAAGCGCATCTTCGGCCGCGCCGATTGTGTGATCGTCCTGTCCCGGCACTGGCGGGATTTCTATGCGCGGCAGGTGGGCTTGGACCTGCGGCGTATCGTCGTGCTGCACAATCCTGTGGCATTGCCCCGCAGCGTGCCGGCGCGAGCGGGCCGGCAGTCCGTGCAACTGGTGTATCTCGGACGGATCGCAGAGCACAAGGGTGCCTTCGACCTGTTGCGGGCCTACGGCGCCCTGCCTGCGTCCTTGCGCTTGCACACGCGAATCGTATTCGCCGGCGATGGCAAGGTGGAGCAACTGCGCGAGCAGGCGCGCGAGTGGGGTGACGCCATCGAGATTCACACCTGGATCGATAGTCATGCGCGCGACATCCTGCTGGCGCAAAGCGATGTGTTCGTGCTGCCCTCGTACTACGAGGGTGTGCCGATGGCGATGCTGGAGGCAATGGCCTACGGGTTGCCGGTGGTGACGACCCGCGTGGGCGGCATTCCGGATATCGTCCAGGACCAGAGGGAGGGTTTGTTGATCGCGCCCGGCGAGCCTGAGCAGTTGCAGGATGCACTGCGCCAGGTCATCGAGGATGAAGGCTGGCGCCTGGCGCTGGGCAGGCAGGCCCGGCTGTGTGCACAGCGCTTCGATGCCGATCGCTATGCCCGCGACCTGTTGCACATCTACCGGCAGGTCTTGGCGCAGCATGGGCAGGCGCATGCCAGGTTCTTCGAGGAGGCGGCATAGATGCAAAGCCTGCAGTGGTACCTGCATCGGCTGGGGCGCATGTCGCCGGCGGAAATGGCCTATCGCGCGGCGCAGGCCGCGCGCGCGACGACCCATCGGTGGGTGCGCCTCGATCGCTCGCCGGCGCCGGCCCCCAACCTGGCGCTGCAGATCGAGCCGCGGTGCTACATCCATGCCTCGCAGCCGCTCGAGCAGGCACCTTATACCGAGCGCGCGCAGGCGCTCCTGGCGGGCCGCTTCTCGATCTTCAATCTCGAGGCATGCCAGCTTGGCGAGCCAGCCAGAGGCGTCCTGGAGAACGTACCGCAATGGAATCGAGATCCGCTGACCGGGCGCCAGGCGCCGCTGCGTCCCGCCGCGACACTGGACTACCGGGATGAGTCGCTGGTCGGCAACATCAAGTATCTCTGGGAGCCGAATCGGCACTTGCATCTGCCGCAACTGGCGCAGGCGTATGCGCTGACTGGTGAATTTCGCTACGCACTGGCGGTCAAATCTCACGTGAGTTCATGGATCGAACAGTGTCCCCGTGGGCGCGGGCCGAATTGGAGCAGTTCCTTGGAACTGGCGATCCGGCTGATCAACTGGAGCATTGCCTGGCAGTTGCTCGGTGGCGCGGGCTCGGCGTTGTTCGGTGGCCGCGAGGGGCATGTGTTTCGCGATCGCTGGCTGCGCTGCGTCTATCAGCATGTGCAAGCGATCTGCAGCAAGCTGTCGCGCTTCTCCTCGGCCAACAACCATCTGATCGGCGAGGCGGCGGGAGTCTGGATAGCATCGATCACTTGGGGCTATTGGCCACAGATGCGTCGCTGGGGGCGACGCTGCGGGCGCATTCTCGAAGCCGAGGCGATCAGGCAGAACGCCGAGGACGGCGGCAATCGCGAACAGGCGTTCGCCTACCAGCAGTTCGTACTGGATTTTCTGCTGTTGGCCGGACTGGCGGGGCGAGCTGTGGGCGAGGATTTCTCGCCTCGCTACTGGCAGCGGATCGAGACGATGCTGTCGTTCCTCGCGGCCATCATGGACGTCGCCGGGCAGGTACCGATGGTCGGTGACGCGGACGATGGCTATGTCGTGCAATTGTCGCCGGAACCCCAGTTCGATAATTTTCGCTCCCTGCTGGCGACGGGCGCGGTGTTGTTCGATCGGATGGACTTCGCGGACAAGGCCGGCGGCATCGATCACAAGACATGCTGGTTGCTGGGGTCGCAGGCTGTCGAGTATGAACGACGTCTCCTCGGGCGTGCCGCGGACCAGGTCAGCAACGGCGTCGATGAACCGGCCGCGGCGCCGCAATGCCGGGCCTTCCACCAATCGGGTTATTTCCTGTTGGGCGACGGCTTCGATACGCCCGATGAGGTGCGCCTGCTCGTGGACGCCGGCCCGCTGGGCTATCTGAGCCTGGCGGCGCACGGCCACGCCGATGCGCTCAGTGTCGTGCTCAGCGTCGGCGGCCGTGAGGTGCTGGTCGATCCCGGAACCTACGCCTACCACACCGAGCCCCAGTGGCGACGCTATTTCAGAAGTACGAGGGCGCACAATACCGTGGAGGTCGACGGCCAGGACCAGTCGAGCCAAAGTGGGAACTTCATGTGGTCGCGGCATGCCAACGCTCGATGTCTTCGGTTCCAGGTGGATGCTGTGCAGCAGTGCTTCGTTGGCGAACATGATGGGTATCGTGCGCTCGGCGACCCGGTGACTCATCGACGCCAGATCAGCTATTGCACGCAGAGCCGTTCGTTCGAGATCGTGGATACCTTTGAGTGCATCGGGAGCCATGAAATATCCCGCCGCTGGCACTTCGCCGAATGCCTGGAGCCGGCGCTGCGGGAGGGAGAGATCCAGGTTCGCGCCGGTCCCTATCGGGTGCGTCTGGTGGCCGCGGATCCGGCCACTCGCGTGCAGCGCTTCCGTGCCGGCACTGCCATGGAAGGCGGCTGGATATCACGTCGTTTTGGTTGCAAGGCGCCGGCCACGTGCGTGAGCTGGGTGTCGCAGATCCAGGGGACGACGAGCGTGTGCACTCGCATCTACTGCGAACGGAGCTAGCCGCCGTGGATGCGCGAGCCTGGGACGCCCGTGCGGCCTCGGGTCGGTTTGCCCACGGCCTTGCTCGGCGCAGGAACCTGCGTCGCGGCTCGGCCATTGAATGAGCGGTGCAGCGCACCGTGAAAACAGTCCAACGAGGCAGTGCGATGGCAGCGACAACCAGTTTCGATGAATATTTCCGGACGATGGCCGATGAGCGGCTGTTCAAGAGCGAGCGCAATCTGCGCTTCTATCAGGGCGGGTTGTTCCGCGGCATCGATTTCTCGGGCAAGGACGTGCTGGACGTGGGCGCCGGTACCGGACTCAACGGCTTCTACGCGGCCTGCGGTGGCGCAAGGCAGGTGATTTGCCTGGAACCCGAAGCGAACGGCAGTACCGCCGGCGTGCGGCAGAAGTTCCTGCAGGTCAAGCAGCGGCTGGGCACGAACAATATCCAGATGGAGGCGGCGTATTTTCAATCCTTCGATTTCACCGGACTGAGGTTCGACATCATTCTGCTGCATAATTCCATCAATCACCTCGATGAACAGGCATGCGTGGCGTTGCAAACCAGCCAGGAGGCGGCGCGGCGCTACCATGAGATATTCGCCTGCCTGGGAGCGATTGCACGGCCGGGCGCCAAACTGATCGTGTGCGACTGTTCGCGATACAACTTGTTCGCGACGCTGGGCATCCGCAACCCCTTCATGCCGACCATCGAGTGGGAAAAGCATCAGTCGCCGGAAGTCTGGGCACGGCTGCTGGGCGAGGCGGGATTCGAGAATCCGACGATCCGCTGGTCCTCCTTCAACCGGCTGGGTCAACCGGGGCGGTGGCTGCTGGGGAACAAGCCCATGGCACATCTGCTCAAGAGCCACTTCTGGCTGACGATGGACAAGCGCGCTGCCGGCGCGCTGGGCGCGTCTTCGCCCTCATAGATTCTGCCGGGCGAACCGCCGCGGCAATCGCCGGGCCGATTGCCCGGCCAACCGCGCAGGCGGCCCATTGCGCCGATCGCAGCCACTGCCAGGGGTCGCCGCCGCCAGGCCTCGGCCCGCCTGCCCGGCCGGCATCCCGAGGGCGCCGGCGGCGGGTTGTCGCGCTGCTCGCCCGGGGGGGCTAGTATGGCTGTGGATTCAATCCGATCCGCAGGGCGTGTGCAGTCGCAGTTTCCATGAGTAGTACCCAAGTGTTCCAGAGTGCCGCCGAGGTCATGATGATTCGGCCGGTCCGTTTCACCGGCAATTCGCAGACTGCGGAATCAAACAAGTTTCAGGCGCTTGTGCCGGCGATGGGCAGTGAGCAGGTACAAGTCGCGGCCGCCGAGGAATTCGATGCCCTGGCTGCGGCGCTGCGAGAGGCGGGCGTCGGCGTCCACGTGTTCGAGGATACGCTGCAGCCGCATACGCCGGATTCGATTTTCCCGAACAACTGGGTCAGCTTCCATGCTGACGGCTCCGCGGTGCTTTATCCCATGCTGGCCGAGAATCGCCGCCAGGAGCGACGAGAGGATTTGCTGGAAGCCTTGAGTTCGCGGCATGGGTTTCGTATCAGTCGCGTACTCGACCTGACTCGCCATGAGGCGCAGGGCAGGTTCCTGGAAGGCACCGGCAGCCTGGTGCTCGACCGTATGCACCGCATCGCATACGCCTGTGTGTCGCCGCGAACGGACCTGGATGTGCTGGGTGACTTCGCCCAGCAGCTCGACTACGAAGTCGTTGCGTTCGAGGCTTACGACGCCGATGCGGCGCCGATCTATCATACGAATGTGATGATGTCGGTCGGATCGAGCGTGGCGGCAATCTGTTCGGCCAGCATACGCGAGGAGGAACGGGCGGCGGTGCTCGACACGCTGCGTACGACCGGCCATTCGATCGTGGACTTGAGTATCGAGCAGATGGCGGAGTTTGCCGGCAACATCCTCGCGCTGCGGACGCGGCAGGAGGGCGGCATCGTGGCCATGTCCAGCCGTGCGTTCGAGTCGCTGTCCGATTCGCAGCGTGCGACGTTGGAGGAGCACCAGGGACCGATCGTGGCCGTCCCCATTCCTACTATCGAGATGCTCGGCGGCGGGAGCGTGCGCTGCATGCTGGCGGAGATTCATTTGCCGAAGAAGAACTGACTGAAGGACAATTCCGCCCGTCATGCTCGAACTCGGCGTCAAAACACTACTGGCCTATCTCCTCGGATCCGTCATCGGTAGCCTGGTCGTCGGCCGGCTGCGCGGCGGCGTCGACATTCGTACCCTGGGCAGCGGCAATGCCGGGGGCACGAACGCGCTGCGCACGCAGGGATTGGGCTTTGCGGCCTGGGTGATGATCATCGATGCCGGCAAGGGCTGGCTTGCCGTCGCGTTCCTGCCAGCGCTGCATCTACCGTTGGTCGGACTCGATCCCGCGATCGACAGGTTGTGGTTGGCCGTGGCCTGCGCCAGCGCAGTCGTCGTGGGGCACGTGTATCCGGTCTGGTACGGCTTTCGCGGCGGCAAGGGTGCTGCCACCCTGGTGGGCGTATTGCTGGGCCTGAAGCCGCTGGCGTTGGTGCCGGTGCTGGTCGTGTGGTTGCTGGTCTTGCTGCTGACCGGCTTCGTCGGCCTGGCGACGATGATCGCCGTCGCATCGTTTTCGATCTACCTCGGCGTGACGGAAGTCGACTCGGCGGGACCCTTGCTGCTGTTCGGCGGCGCCATGCTGTTGTTCGTTTGCTATACACATCGCTCCAACATCGAGCGTATGCGCGCCGGCACGGAAAACCGTGTCCAGCGCTGGTGGCTGTTTCGGCCGCACTGAGCGCGCAGGACATGGGCGCGACAGCAAAATCCCGATCCGAGAGCCGCCGCCAGCGACTGCTGTCGATGTTGTCGGACGGAAGCTTTCACTCCGGCGAGCAATTGGCGAAACGCTTGCGTATTTCACGCGGCGGTGTCTGGAAGCTGGTGCGCGTACTGCGCGGGCTAGGTATCGAGGTCGAGTCCGTCCCCCGGCAGGGTTACCGGTTGCCGCAAGCGGTGGACCTGCTCGCGCGCGCGAGCATCCTCGACGCTTTGTCGCCCGTGACGCGCGGACGCTTGGAGCGTCTCGATGTGCTGCTGAGCGTGGATTCCACCAATCGCCACATCTCCGAGCACCCCGCGGTTGCACCAGGGAAGCTGCAAGGATGTGTCGCCGAGCTGCAGAACGCGGGGCGGGGGCGGCGCGGCCGCAGTTGGCTGGCGCCGTTCGGCAGCGGAATCTGTCTGTCCTTGGGCTGGCAGTTCGACGAGGCGCCGCCCACCTTTCCGGCGCTGGGGCTGGCGGTGGGGGTTGCCGCGGTGCGCGCATTGCGGCGCCTGGGCATCGAGGGAGTCGGCTTGAAGTGGCCCAATGACTTGATCTGGCGCCAGCGCAAGCTGGGCGGGATCCTGATCGAGATGCGAGGCGAGTCGGCGGGGCCGGCGCATGTCGTCATCGGCATCGGCGTCAATGTGCGCATGCCGGCGGCGGTGCGGCTCATGCTGGCGGAACAGCAGGCCGCATTGATTGCGGATCTGCACGACGTCGCCGGCGATGCCGTACCGACACGCAACGTGGCGATCGCGGCGTTGATCGATGAATTGTCCGCCATGCTGGACCTATTCGCCGAGCAGGGCTTCGCGGCATTCGTGGAGGAATGGCGACGGCTCGACGCTCTGGCCGCGGCCGAGGTAAAAGTCATCAGCGGCTCCCAGAGCATCCTGGGCATCGCGCGTGGCGTGGAATCCGACGGCAGCTTGCGGGTGGAGGTGGAGGGTGAATTGAGGCGCTTCGTATCGGGCGAGGTGAGTCTGCGCAGCGTGCATTCATGATTCTACTTATCGATATCGGAAATACGCGCATCAAGTGGACCCGGCTCGATGGCGACCAACTGGGCGTGCAGCGTGCCGCCGCGCATTCCAACTGGACCCACGAGGACCTCATCGATCAGGTCCTGGCGCCCGCGGGGCCAGCGCGAATCCAGGCGCCGCATCGCATCCTGGCCAGCAATGTCGGTGGCGCACGGGTGGAGCAACTGCTGCGTAGCGCCGCGGCGCGGACATGGCAGATGGAGGTGCAGTTCGTCCAGTCCAGCGCGCGCGCGGCTGGGGTGGTCAACGGTTATGCCGACCCGGCGCAGCTTGGCGTCGATCGATGGCTGGCGGTCATCGGCGCGAAGGCGATGAGGATGGGCGCTGCCTGCGTGGTCGACGTCGGCACGGCGATGACGATAGACGGCGTCGACACGCACGGCCAGCATCTGGGCGGGGTGATCGTTCCCGGCCCTGAATTGATGATGGCCAGCTTGTTGCGCAATACCAGCGACCTGGCGCAGCGCTCCCAGCAAGGGCACATGCTGGATGCGCTCTTTGCCGACAATACGCGCGGAGCCATCGAGCAAGGCACGATGCACGCCTTGGCGGCCTTGGCCGTGCGTGCGATGGAGGCGATGGCGAGGACGACCGGGACCAGCCCGGTCCTGTTGCTCACCGGCGGTGGCAGCGAACGGCTGGCTGCCGTCCTGGGGATACCCTGTCTGGATGTGCCGGACCTGGTGCTGCGTGGGCTGGCGGTGCTGGCCGCAGAAGCGCCGCCTTGAGCGGCGCGCCGGCTGGCCTGTCCGCCCGGCGCGTATTTGGCTAAGCTTGCCAGCTGCTTCATTGCCGGCACGTCGATACGACGACTATGCGTACGTTCAGTCTGCTGCTCATCCTGGCCAACGTCCTGTACCTCGTCTGGTCGCAACTGCTGGACGCCCACGTCAATGCGCTCGATCGCGCGCCGGTCACCAGGGCGGTCCCGCCGCCACGCATCGTCCTGGCGCGCGAAGCGGACGGCCCGGCGCCGAACACCGGATCGCAAGACGAAATCGCGGCGCAGTCCGATCCCGACGCTGCACCTGGGCTTGCCGCGGAGCTTGCCGAGGAAACGATCGAGGCCGTGGCGCAGCCGACAGAGGTCGAGCCCGGGACCCCCGAGCCGGGATCCCTCGAACCAGGGGCCGGCGCGCGTTTGGCTGCAGTGGCCGGCACGGATGCCCTGGCCTGTACCACCATCGGTCCGTTCGCCGATCTACCCCAGGCGGCGCAGGCGCAGGCTGCCCTGACCGCCGCCGGCTTCGAGCCGCGCCAGCGGGTCGAGCAGGGAGAGCTGTGGGTGGGCTACTGGGTGAGCGTACAGGGTTTTGCGACGCGCGAAGCCGCCGATGAAGCGCTCAAGAAGCTCACTGCCAGCGCCATCACGGATGTCTACGTCATGCCTACCTCCGAGGCGCAGTCCTCGAACGCGCTGTCCCTGGGAGTCTTCTCGGACTATCAGCGAGCAAGGCGTCGCGCCGATGAGATCCGCGGCCTGGGGTGGCAGCCGAGCATCGACGATCGCAAGCGCGCCGGCTCTATCTATTGGATCGATGTCGACCTGTCCGAGCCTGGCCAGGGCATCGATAGCAGTATTTTCCAGACCGATCCGAGCAAGATCACACGCCTGGAGATGCGCGCCTGTCCACCCCCGACGCGCGGCTAGGGGCGCGTTCTCTCGTGCTGGCCCGAGGGAGCGTGAGGGGAGGGCGCCACGCTGGCACAGCGCACGCGCGTCTAGTGTAGAATCCGAGTGGCCCAGCAGGCCGTTGCGCCGGATTTCCCCCACGGGGATTTCCAGACGGCCGCCGCGGGCGACAGCGCGCAGATCTTCGATTGCCGGCTTAGCACAGTTGGTAGTGCACCTGATTTGTAATCAGGGGGTCGTGGGTTCGAATCCTACAGCCGGCACCATTTTTCCGC
>JBEBRC010000068.1:0-14426 GCA_040395055.1 Steroidobacter denitrificans | reverse complement strand
CAGTACCGCGGGCACGTTGGCGAGCATCATGCCCAAGGTCGTTCCCATCACGACCGCGAACAAGGCGTCGTATTTGGCAGCCAGCGCCACCGTGGCAATCTGTGTCTTGTCGCCGATCTCCAGCAGGAAGAACGCCACCAGGGTGGTGCCGAATACCCCGAAGCGCGAACTCTCCTGCCTCGGTTCATCCTGGTACTTGTCCGGCACCAGCATCCAGATCGCCATCGCGATGAACGACAGGCCAAGGACCCAGCGCAGGATCTGGGGTCCGATCGCCTGCGCCACGGAGGCGCCGACGAAGCCGGCCAGAGCGTGGTTTGCCAGGGTCGCTATCAGGATGCCGCAGATGATCGGCAACGGCTTTCTGAACCGGGCAGCGAGCACCAGCGCCATCAATTGGGTCTTGTCGCCGATTTCGGCCAGCGCCACCACGCCGGTGGAGATCAGGAAAGCTTCCATCCGTTTTTTACTCCGGGCCTGACAACACAATGACCACGACCATTCCCGGCCCGCACCGCAATGGCATGGTCAAAGGTCTCACCAGGCTCCTGGAGCTGCCCGCACCATGGCCGCGTGGCCAAGTCTGTTGATGCAAGCCCCGCTGGCGTGCGCCGCGGGCGGTTACTCCCCAATGACTCGCACGCAGGATATAGGCGCCGCGATGCGGCGTCGAGCCAACGCTGGCCAGGGGATCGCCGGACGACACGGCCGCTGCAGCGCCGGCGCGGCGACGGACGCCGAGTGGACTCGAAACGCGACCTCGGCGGTGACGTGCACCGCCATACCGCCTGCCGGCACACGACTTTATGAGGAACCATGAAAGACGCGGGTTGCACTTCAACCCCGTCTGCGGTCTTCTATGGGGAATCGATGCTTGGCGGCCCCCGCCTGCGCCGTCTTCGCCGCTGGCTTCGCGTCCTTAGGCTCGACGAGTGGTCGAGGCGCAGGGTGTCCGGTGCTGCGTGGGGGGACCCGGCAAGCACACCCTGGGACGGCGCCTGGCGCAGACCCGAAAACCAACAAATCGACCACGGGTCGAGGAGATCTCATGCTAAGAATCACTGCCCTGGCCTTGCTCATCGCACTCACGGGCTGCAGCAGGCAAGAACCGCCCGCGACCCAGGCGCCGATTGCCGAATCTTCCTCGGCGATGGAAAGCGATGCGCTGCTCGCCAGCATCGAGGGCGCCTGGCGCAGCAGCGAGGACCGGTCGCGCGACGGGTTCCGCCATCCCGAGGAGGCACTGCGATTCTGGGGACTGCAGCCGGGCATGACGATCCTGGAAGTCCAGCCCGGCGGCGGCTGGTGGACCGAGATTCTGGCCCCTTACGCCCACGCCACGGGTGGCCAGTTCCATGCGACCGCCGCGGATCTGGACAACCCTGAGCTGTCCGAGGGCGCGCGCCAGGGGCGCGAGGCGTTTCAAGCCAGGTTCGATGCACAGCCCGACATTTACGGCCAGGTAACCCTGGTCAACTTCGGTCCCAAGGCCGCGCCCTTGCCGGCGGAGACGTTCGACCTGGTCCTGGTCGCCCGCGCGTTCCACGGCTGGCTGGGTGCAGGAATCGCCGAAGACCAACTGCGCAAGCTCCATGGCGCACTGAAGCCCGGCGGCGTCCTGGCGCTCGAACAGCATCGCGCGAATCCCGGCACGACGGACTTCTCCAACGGCTACGTGACCGAGGAGAAAGTCATCGAAGTGGCGCAAAATGCCGGTTTCGAACTCGCCGCCCGCTCGGAAATCAATGCCAATTCCCTGGACACGAAGGATCACCCCTTCGGCGTCTGGACCCTGCCACCCACGCAGCGCACGCGACCCTACAGCGAAGGCCCGGACGCCCACGACCCGAATTTCGACCGCGCCCCCTACGACGCGATCGGCGAGTCCGACCGCATGACGCTGAAGTTCACCAAGCCCGCCGGCAACGACTGATCGCAGCTGCGCAAGGGAGCCGCACAGGCATCGCAGGGGGCAAACAGCCCCCTGCGATGAGATGCCATACGATTCGCAACCTCGAGGGAGGACCACGACTTGAAAGACCAGACCATCGCCATCCACGGTGGATACGAAACCGACCCGACGACGCGCTCCGTCGCCACGCCGATCTATCAGACGGTCGCCTATGAGTTCGACAACGCCCAGCACGGCGCGGACCTGTTCAATCTGGCCGTCCCGGGCAACATCTACACCCGCATCATGAATCCGACCTGCGACGTGCTCGAGAAGCGCGTCGCGATGCTCGAAGGAGGCGTCGCCGGCCTGGCCCTGTCCTCAGGCATGGCAGCGGTCCATTACGCGATCATCAATCTGGCCGAAGCAGGCGACAATATCGTGAGCGTGCCGCAGCTGTATGGCGGAACGTACACCTTGTTCGCCCACATGCTGCCGAAGATGGGCATCGAGGTGCGTTTCGCCGCCGATGATTCGGCAGCCGCGATCGAAAAGCTGATCGACGGCAAGACCAAGGCGGTATTCTTCGAGAGCATCGGCAACCCGGCCGGCAATATCGTCGACGTGGAAGCGGTGGCAAAGATGGCCCGCAGTCACGGCATCGCCACCATCGTCGACAATACCGTGGCCACCCCCTACCTGTTGAAACCGATCGACTACGGCGTCGACATCGTGGTGCATGCGCTGACGAAATATATCGGCGGTCACGGCACGACGCTGGGCGGCCTGATCGTGGATTCCGGTAACTTCCCCTGGGCGCAGCACAAGCAGCGCTATCCGATGTTCAACGAGCCGGAAGAGGCCTACCATGGCGTCGTCTATGTCGATGCGCTCGGGCCGGCCGCGTACATCGGACGCGCGCGCACCGTTCCGCTGCGCAATACCGGCTCGGCGCTCGCTCCGCTGAGCGCGTTCCAGCTGCTGCAGGGTATCGAGACCTTGCCGCTGCGCATGGACCGTCATTGCGAGAACACTCAAGGCGTCGCCGAGTTCCTGCAGGAACATCCGCTGGTCGACTGGGTCAGCTATGCGGGGCTCAAGGATCATCCGCACCACGCCCTGGCGCAGAAATACATGAAGGGGCGGGCGTCGGGCATCCTGACGTTCGGCGTCAAGGGCGGCTTCGATGCCGGCGTGAAGTTCTATGACGCGCTCAAATTATTCAAGCGCCTGGTCAACATCGGCGATGCGAAGTCGCTTGCATGCCACCCTGCATCGACGACCCATCGGCAATTGACCGAAACGCAGCAGCGCGAAGTCGGCGTGACGCCCGAGGCGATCCGCCTTTCGGTCGGCATCGAGGCCATCGAAGACATCCTCGAGGATCTCGACCAGGCGCTCAGCGCCGCACGCTGAACGCCCGTCGCGCATCGAGCCTCGCCCTGGACGTACGCGCCAGGGCGAGGCCCGACCAAGGCGCTGGACTGCAGTCGCACCGTCCGCCTGCAGCCATCTTGCCTTGGCGACGGCGACGACACGACCTCACTGCAGAGACGGTATGATGCATCGCAATCCCTCTGCCCCCCACCCAACAGGAGACTTCGATGCCAGGCATGCTGCATGCGACGAATGACAAGGATCGACCGGAAAAGAGCGAGCGACCCGACAGCATCTCCGAGCAACTGTCGTTCAAGTCACGTTTCGTGCTGGTCTTCGGCGAGATCACTCATTCCGTAGCACGCCAAACCTGCGAACGCCTGATTGCGCTGTCCCAGCAATCCAGCGAGCCGATCCGCATGCTGATTTCCTCCCCGGGTGGACACGTCGAGTCCGGGGATGCCATTCACGACATGATCCGCTTCGTCGACTCCCCGGTCACGACCATCGGCACCGGCTGGGTGGCCAGCGCCGGGACGCATATCTTCCTGGCTGCGGACAAGGAGCGGCGCGTGTGCCTGCCGAATACGCGCTTCATGATCCATCAGCCCGGCGGCGGCGCGGGCGGGCCGGCTACCGACATCGCGATCCAGGCCAAGGAAATACTTCGCACCCGTGAGCGCATCGGACGCGTGATCGCCAGGCAGACGCAGCAGTCGTACGAGAAAGTGCTGGCGGACATGGAGCGCGACTTCTGGCTGAACGCCAATGAAGCCATCGGGTACGGCATCGTCTCCCGCATCATCGAGTCGCATCGCGACCTCTCCTGAACCAGCAGCCTCGGCCCGGCAGGAAACGCCGCCGGGCCGGCGCGCTGGCCCGGCGGCAAGGCCAGTGCGCCTGACCAAGTCCTGGCTGAAGATGGAGCTACACCGGGCGCTGATCGAAGGCGCCCCGCTCGCGGATCAGTAGTGCGGTGGCCGCTCCTGCTCCGTCGAGTATTCAGGCGCCTGGCTCTTGAGCGCATCGATCTGGGTCGTCATCAGCGACAGCTGCGCCTGCAACCGATCCAATTCCCGCTGCTGCCTGTAGACGACGTCGCTGAGCTCGCTGTTGGCGTGTTCCAGAAAGGCTATCTTGGACTCGATCCGTTCCAGGGCATTGTCGATCATCGGCGTCTCTGAAATCCGGCGAAGGCGGCATGATACGCGAGGCAGCCGGAACGAACCTGGCGTATCGGACGTTAGCCAACGCACGTATCCGACTTGCGGCATTGAACCACAGCCCAGTGCAACCGCCGGGATTTTCCCGGTACGGCGTCCTGCTGGCGCAGGCCGGTGGAGTTCGAACTCATGGTTGCGCCTGGACGCATCCCCACACCGATTGTGCTGCTGTTCGCCGCCGACATCCTGCTCGTCGCCGCCATGATCATCGACTTCTGGCTCGGCAGTCCTTACGGCCGGCTGCGCAATCTGCTCGATCTGAATCTGGAGAACAGCCTGGCAACCTGGTATTCCTCGATGCAATGGTTCTGTGCCGCATGCCTGTTTGGCCTGCTCGCATTGCACGCCTTTCGCGAACGGCTGCGTGGCCTGCTGGCGCTCACTGGCATGGCCATGTTGTTCCTGGTGTTCTCTATCGATGAGATCGTGGAAGTTCATGAGTGGATCGGCCAGAAAACCGATGTCCTGCTTCCCGATGCAACCCGCAGCACGACGCCTTTCGCACATACCGGCATCTGGCCATTCGTGATCGGGGTGCCGGTGCTCGCCCTGCTCGCGTTTGCCATCGTGCGCATGCGGCATATCTTCCGGCCCGGAGCGGCTCACGCCCGGCGCTTGCTCATCATCGGTCTCGTCGTCATGTTCACCGGCGCGCTGGTAGTGGAACTCGCAGCCAATCTGATCGAGATACGGCGCAGTGGATGGGATCTGTCCCAAGTCGCGGCGGAGGAGTTTCTGGAGATGTTAGGCGTAAGTCTCATCGTCTGGTCGGGGTACGAGCTCCTGCGCGCATATGGCTTCGAGCTGAGAATGCCGGCGCGCGCTGCCGCGAGCAACCGTCGCCTCGCGCCGAAATCGCCCACGCTGGGCTCCAAGCCAGTCGCCGGATAGCCGTGGCAGGCTAGTCATGTCGAGCTGCAAACAGCTCTGCCACGGCCTACCGCTGCCGGTATGATGTTTGCTTCGATCTTTCGCAGGAGTGGTTTCATGATCAAGTTCTGGCGCGCCGCCCTCATGGGCCTTGTGGGATTGTCCATCGCAGGCGCCGTTGGCGCTCAAGGGGCCGCTGCCGCCAAGCCGAGCTTCGAGTCGCTGGACAAGAACTCGGACGGCCAGATCAGCCTGAACGAAGCTGCCGAAAACGACGCTTTGTTCGTGGCTTTCAAGCAACTGGACAGCAATCGCGACGGCATGCTGACCCGGGAGGAGTTCGACGCCTACCAGCCGTAGGCGGCGAACGCGGCGGGTTCGCCCACTGGCATGAGCGAACCCCTACTTCCCGGTATCGCTTTGCGACAGCGTGGCGGATTGGCGCAGCTGAGGCAGGAATATGGCCAACACGCCGATCGCGGGCAGGTAGGCGCAAACCTGATAGACGAATTCTATGCTGGTCGCGTCCGCCAAGTGACCCAGCACCGCTGCCCCCAGTCCGCCCATGCCGAATGCAAAGCCGAAGAACAGGCCCGATATCGTGCCGATCCGGCCTGGAACCAGTTCCTGCGCATACACCAGGATGGCCGAGAAAGCGGACGCCAGGATCAGCCCGATCGGCACGCTCAGTACGCCGGTCCAGAACAGATTCGCATGGGGCAGCAGCAGCGTGAACGGCAGCACGCCCAGGATCGAGAACCAAATCACGTACTTGCGCCCGATGCGATCGCCGATCGGGCCGCCGGCAAAGGTGCCTGCCGCCACCGCGGCGAGAAACACGAACAGGTGCACCTGCGAACTCCACACCGAGACCTGGAAGCGATCGATCAGGTAGAAGGTGTAGTAGCTGCCCAAGCTGGCAAGATAAAAGTACTTGGAGAAGACCAGCGCCATCAGGATCGCCAGCGAGGACATCACCTTGCTGCGGCTCAGTCGCGCCGGCGCCGACATCGCGTGCCGGGGCAACCCGGGATTTTTCGCCTGTCGCGCGTACCAGGTGCCGACCTTCGACAACAGCACGATTCCCAGCAATGCGGCCAGCGCAAACCAGGCCACGCTCCTTTGCCCGTTCGGCAAGACGATGAACGCGGCCGCAAGCGGCCCGATCGCCGAGCCGGCGTTGCCGCCCACCTGGAACAACGACTGTGCGAATCCATGCCGGCCACCGGATGCCAGCCGCGCGACGCGGGAGGACTCGGGATGAAATACCGAGGAACCAAGCCCTATGGTGCCGGCCGCCAGCAGCAGCATCGAGAAGGTGTCGGCAGCCGACAGCAGCAACAGTCCGACCAAGGTGAATCCCATGCCCACGGCCAGCGCGTAGGGCATGGGCCGGCGATCGGTATATAGCCCGATCAAGGGCTGGAACAAGGACGCCGTCAGCTGGTACACCAGCGTCACCAGGCCGATCTGGCCGAAATCCAGGTGCAACCCGTCCTTCAGGATCGGATACATCGCCGGCACCAGCGATTGCATCATGTCATTGAGGAAGTGACAAAAGCTCAGTCCGCTCAACAACCCGATAGAAGTGGCGGCAGGCCGCAGGTCGACGTCTAGATTGGCGCTCATGGTCAACGGTGCATCAGTAGGAGCAGGCAGGTTCAGCGTCCCGGCACGGTCCGATCGGCTGCGGCAACCTGGTCTGCCGGCAGGCATCGGCGCACATTCACCGGTCAGACCCGACGGCGCTTGGGGGAATACAGGAACGATGCGGCACAGCATAGCCTGCGCCCGCGTGTCACGCCTTCGTAAGTTACGAAAGATGCCTTATGGGCCGCTGAATCCTGCGTTCATGCGGACGCAGGCGCAGACGCACTACAACGCGGCGCGCGCAGCGGCGACGTCCAGCAATGGCTGGCGGCGAAGATGCTCGATTTCGCGGGCGGTAAACGGCGGGCTGCGCCGTGCGGCAGTCGAATCCGCATACGAATCGACCATCCAGTTCAGCAGCGCCGCCAAGCGCTCGGAGTTCAACGCCGACTGCGAGACGCCCGGTACCCGCTGAATGAACTCGCGGCCGCGCGCACTCGATATCAGCCAGCCCAGGCTCTCTCTCAGGGAGGGAACCTGGTTGGACAACCCGCGCGCATCCTCTCCATGGCAGCCCATGCAATGCAGTTGATAGTCGTCCTGCGCCTGGTCGGCGCGGGCGTTGCCCGCCATCAGCGCTGCGCAAACGAGCAGTGCCGGCAACAGGGCGATACGTGCTTGCCTCCGCACGACCCTGCCTCAACGATCCGCCATGCCGACGATGCGCGACACGGTGCAATGGTAGGGAATATCGGACTGGCTGCCCACGCACCAGTTGTAATCGTTCGCCAGGCGCGGGACGTACAACGGCTTGTCGCGTTCGTTGCGCGTGCACAGGCAGCGACCGCACGCACTCTTGCCGCAGCAATCGTTGTACGAAATGATGTAGTCCTTGCCGTCGGATGCGCGTCGGCAGGTGCCTACCCAGGTGATCGGCGCCGGCTCGGTACCGGGCGGACAAGTCGTGACCGATCCGCCGCAACAAGAACAAAGGAAGCCGTCGGTGGCGCAATAACGCCAGTAGTCGCACGAATTCACATCCCCGTCGGCGTCGCCCTCGGACGGCTCTCCCGCTGCGCTGCGCTCCTGTCCACGAGCCACCGGCAGCAACGGCATGGCGGCGGCTCCGATCAGCAGCGTACCCAGCGAGCGCAGTACGCTGCGGCGCGCCACGCGCTTGGCCAGGCTGCGACTCCAGCGTTCGATCAAATTGTCATAGTGATGATTCATTGTCGAATTCTCATGCCACGTCATGCCCCGCCTGGCGTTGTTGACGCAGCGCCAGTTCCTGGATGTTCGCCACGCCCTGGGCCTGTGCCTCGAACAGGCTCTCCAGATGCTCGCGCGTATTGACCAGGCCATTGGCCCGTACCACGCCCGCGCCATCGATCAGCACGGCATAAGGCAGCCGGCTGGCGCCGTAGCTCATGCCGAGCTGCTCGGACAGCACATACGAGAACTCCTGCAGTGACTCGGCCGCGATGAATGCCAGATGCTCCTCGCGCGAGCCGTCGCTTGCCAGGATGACCATCGTCGATGGCTCGTGCCGGCGGATCGAACGCAACACCGGCAACAGCGACTTGCACACCGGACAAGTCGGGGATACGAACGCCACCAGCGTCGAGCGACCCTGCGCATCCGGCGCACCGATCTGCAACCCTCGTCCGCCCAGGTCCGCCGCCTCGATCACCGGCGCCGCTTCGCCCACCTTCAGGCCTTTGGCAATATGCAATGCGCCGGCCGGGCGAATGCGCTCGTGGATGATGCCTATCTGCCGCGCCAGGGCGACCACGACGAATGCCAGCCCCGCGACGACCAGCCACAGCAGTGCGATCAAAGTCCAGCCGGCGGTAGACACGATTCACCTCGAAAAATAGCGGCGATTGCCCGCGAGCGTGGCATGCGCCAGATACAGGCCCGCCACCGATGCCGTGGCCAGGATGATCATCAGCAACTCCGGGGTCGCCAGCGGGCGCGGCGCAACCGGCCAGGCCGCCGCCAGCGAAAACACCGCCAGCAGCAGATTGCGCCGTACCATCCACCATGCGATCGGCTGGCGCTCCCTGAATCCGCCGCAGCCGCAGTCCGCCAGCGCACGTCCTCGCGCCAGGTTGGTGGCCATCGCCGCGGCATACGCCAGCAGCGACACGCCGCCCACGACCATCGCCGGCGCGCGGCTCGATGGAACGATGCATCCCACCACGATCGCCGCCTCGATCGCGACGATCAGCATCGCCGCCCACGGCACCAGCGCCCTGGGCAGCAGGCCATAGTTGGCCACGGTTTCACGGAAGCGCGGCCAATCGCGCATCTTATGCACCGCGGCCGTGGCAAACAGCAGCGCGATCCCGGTGGTGATGGTGGCCGCGATCAATGGATCCATGGCGGGCATGGTCAGTACGTCACCAGGGTCGAGGGCGTGAATCCGATCTCGGCGATGGAGCGCAGATGGGCGCCGCTGTTGGCATCGTAGACCTCGACCGTGGTCGAGCCGATGAAGATGGCAAACAACAGTGGCTTGGCATCGCTCGTCACCGCAATCGACGTCGCCATCTCCTTGAGCGCGATACGTTGCAGGCGCTGATTCTTCGCCACGTCGTAGACCCAGACTTCGGTGCCTGGATCCTTGTGCGTATCCTCGCCGCCCTGATGCATCAGGCTGTACAGCCGCCGGTTCGCCTCATGCAGCGCCAGGTGCTGCATGCCACCGGGCCGCCAGGACTCCTGGCGCGCCGCCTCGTCCAGCAGTGGCCAGGCCGGCAAGGCGCGCGGTACGGCACCCGCGACGTCGATCGGGATCATCGAGCCGGAAAAGGTCGCGAACAACCAGGTGCTGCCGTCGCGCACCGCCTTCTCGGTGACAGGATCGCGCTCCGGGTCGAATAGCTTCTGGCTGCGCGCCTTGGAGTCGAGACGGCCGTCCTCGCCCAGTTGCACCTGCATCGCGGTACCGTCGTTGCACAGGGAAAAGAATCCCCGCGGACCGGTCGGGTAGACCAATGCACAGCCGGCGATCTCCACTTCGCCGACGAGCTTACGGCTTGCGGTATCGATGACCGACACGGACTGGGCCGGGGTGAAGTTGTAGATCAACAGAAACCGGTCGTCATCCGTCAGCCGGGCGTTCGCCAGCATCGGCATCGAGGATGCCCGCTTGCCCTGGACCGGGATCTCGGCGATCGGCGAGAGTCGACGGCCGTCGTAGACCGTCACCATATCGGCGCGCGTGCCGCGCGTGCCGCGCGAAAAATAAATCTCGGGCGAATAGATGACCTTCGGCTCGCGCGGCAGCACGATGCCGTTGAAACTGAACCCGGTACTCAGCATCCCGAGCATGGTGCCCTGATCGCCGTCGAGCAGGAACGCCTTGCCATCCGTCATATGGTGGAACACGATATCGTTCACCCACACCCAATGGGGATTCGGCGTCTCGGGCAGTTGGGTTGCGACCAGCGGATCGACCTTCACTTGCGCCGAGGCGGTGCCGGCCGCCATGCCCAGGATGAGCGCTGCGGTCAGCGCTGCGCCGAGTAACCGTTGCTTGCCCATCAGGTCATCGCCCTCTGGTTCGGATCTTTTGCCGTGCGTTACAACTTCAACCATGTCGTCTTCAGTTGCGTGTACTTGTCCAGGGCATGCAACGACTTGTCCCGGCCGAAGCCCGATTGCTTGTAGCCGCCAAATGGAACGGTGATCTCGTGCGCATCGTCGGCATAGGTATTGATCGCAACACTGCCCAGGCGCAGCGACCTGGCGAGAGTGTGCGCACGGCTGACGTCACGCGTCCAGATCGCTCCTGACAGCCCATATGAGCTGGCGTTTGCGATTCGTACCGCCTCTTCGGCCGTGCGAAACGTAATGGTGGAAAGCACTGGACCGAAGATCTCCTCCTGCGCGATACGCATCTGGTTATCGACGCTGTCGAACACCGTCGGCTCGACGAAATAGCCGCCGCTATCCGTGCGCGCACGCTGGCCGCCCGTTACCAGACGGGCACCGCCCTGGCTGCCGGCCTCTATGTACATCATGACCCGCTCCAGCTGCGCCGCCTTCGCAATCGGGCCGAGCATGGTGTCGGCGATCAGCGGATCGTTGGGTACCAACTGCTTGCCGACCGCGGTGACGATCTCGAGTACGCGCTCACGCGCGCTCTCCTCGACGATCAACCGCGAGCCTGCGGCACATACCTGGCCGGTGTTCAGGAAGATGGCGAACGCCGCGGCCTGCGCCGCCGCATCGAGATCCGGCGCGTCGGCAAACACGACGTTCGGCCCCTTGCCGCCGCATTCGGTCCAAACCGGCTTCATGTTGGATTCCGCCGAATACTTCATGAACAGCTTGCCGACCTCGCTCGAACCGGTGAACGCCACCGCATCGATGTCCCGGTGCCGGCCGATCGCCTCGCCGGCGGCCGGGCCACCCGTGATGACGTTGAATACGCCCTCCGGGACACCGGCCTCCTGCACCAGCTGCGCAAAACGCAATGCGGACAACGAAGTCTGCTCATCGGGCTTGAGCACCACCGAATTGCCCATCGCCAGTGCTGGCGGCACTTTCCAGCCCAGCAGCCCCATCGGCCAGTTCCAAGGCAGGACGGCGCCGACGACGCCGACGGGTTCCCGGGTAATGAGTGCCAGCACTGATTTGTCGGTCGGTGCGATCTCGTCGTAGAGCTTGTCGATCGCCTCCGCGTACCACTCCAGCGCATTGATGGCCCACTGGACACAGTAGCCGTTGGAAATGGAAATCGGCATGCCCATCGATATGGTGTCGAGCAGGGCGAGTTCCTCGCGGTGCCGCTCGACCAGCGCCGCAAGCTTGAGCAGGATCTTCTTGCGCGCGCGCGGCGCCATGTTCGACCACACCCCGGAATCGAACGCAGTGCGTGCCGCCTGCACGGCCCGCTCGACATCGCTCGCATCGCATGCCGGCAAGCTGGTGAAGGATTTGCCATCGCTGGGATTCACGACCTCGAAGGTCCGCCCGCTGGCCGCCGGGCCGAAGCGGCCGCCGACGAACGCCTGCTGCGGCAAGGTCAAATCCTGCGCCCTTTTTTTCCAATCCACTGCAGCCTGAGCCATGGTTTCATCCTCGGCGACCGAGCACCGATCCTGCCGCCGCGGGCGCGGCAAAGATTGGCGTTTAGCGCAAACCGGATGTACCAGCGCGAACTGCATGCCCGCGCCCGGCGAATCGGTGCTCGCGCAAGCGCTCGCGTCAGTGTTCGCGCCGCTGCAGCAGGTACCGCCCCGGGGGCTCGCCGTATTGCGTGCGGAAACAGCGGATCATGTGCGACAAGTCGTAGAACCCCCAGCTCAAGGCGATATCCGTCAAGGACCGTCGCCGGGAGTCTTCGCTTTCGAGCGCCTTGCGGCATGCCGCGACGCGCAGCAGGCGAATATAGCGTCCGATGGTGATTCCCTCCGCCTCGAAGATGGAGTGGATATGCCGCGTGCTGACGCCAAAGCCATGGGCGATGGATGCCGGGCCCAGGCTGCGTTCGTGCAAATGATCGGCAATGTAAGCCTTGATCTGCGCCAACTGCTGTGCCCGCGTCAGCGCGCCACGCTGCGCGCGCGCACCGAGCACCCCGCCCAGCAGATCCAGGATATTGTTCTCCACGCGGCCTGCCATGTGCTCGGGAAGCCGGCTCATCCGCGCCACGACCTGGCCCACGAAGCTGCTGAGCAGTCCGCAGTCCGCATCATCGCCACACAGGCGAACGCCCAGGAATTGATCCGGATCGGGAGTCAGCCGGCGCATGATCGACTGGCTCAGGACCAGTACCGGCATTTCGTAGTAGCCCTTGAAAGCCAGCGAGTACGGCTCGGAAGTTGAACAAACAATGAAATCCCCGGGCCGGGCGTGCACCTGGCGGCCACGCTGGCGCCAGAGCGACTCGCCTTTCATCTGAAACTTGATGAGGTAGGGAGGATCGGAGATGCGGGCGATGTCCTGGGCGCGCCGGCGGACCACCAATGGGCTGGTCGTGACCCGCACCACATGCACGTTGCCCAGATCAGCCGCTTCCAAGGTTGCATCGAAGTCGGCGCGTACCTGTCGATCCGTCTCGATCTGCATCGGACAGAACACATCATCGACGATGCCCTGGAAGAACTCGAATCGTTCCCGCTGCCGCCGCGATGTGATCGGATAGGACTGATACATGCACCCGCCCCCTGCGGGCCGATGCCCGCCTCATGATCTTGCCCTGCGCCGCGGCGATCAACAAGCCTCGTCATGTCCCGCGGCGATTGGCGCCAGTGCGCAGCCGGCGCGAAGTCATCCCTCCAGGCTGGCCCACATGTCCCGGTCGCGCTGTGCGGTCCAGATCCGCGGATCGACCTGCCCGCTTGCCTCGTCATAGGCACGCGAGACGTCGAACGGCAGGCAATGATCGAAGATCGCCCAATGTCCATACTTGGGCTGCATGCCTTCATAGGTCGAGCGGTAGATATCCCGCAGCGACTTGCCCGCCTGCACGCCCTCCTGCACTCTGCGGTAAAGCTCCGCGACGAAGGTGCGAGTGCCTTGCAGGCCCTGCGCGACTTCCTCCGGCGTCTTGAGCGCCGCGCCGCGGCCCGGCACCAGCGCGCGTGGCTGCAGCGCCGCCAGGGCATCCAGCGACGCGGGCCAGTCCGAGAAATACGCATCCCCGGCGTAGGGTGTGGCATCGAACTCGACCAGGTCGCCCGAGAACAGCACTCGATCCTGCGGCAGCCACACGACCGTATCGCCCTTGGTATGGCCACGGCCGACCTGCAGCAGCTGCACTTCGAGCTTGCCCAGCCAGATCGTCAGCCGCCGCTGGAAGACGATGGTAGGCCAGGTCAGGCCGGGTACCGACTCCACGGCACGAAACAGGCGTGGAAAGCGCTCGATCTCGCTTTTCATGTCCGCCTCGCCGCGCTCGACGATCAAATCGTACGTGTCCTGGCTGGCGATGATGTGTTCGGGCTGATAGGCGCTGGCGCCCAGTACGCGCACCGCATGGTAGTGCGACAAGGCCACGTATCTGATCGGCTTGTCGGTCACCTCGCGAATCCGCCGGATCACATCGCGGGCCATGACCGGGGTCGCCTGCGTATCCACGACCATCACGGCATCATCGCCGATGACGACGCCGGTATTCGGATCGCCCTGGGCGGTATAGGCATAGGCATGGTCGGACAGTTTGTCGAAGCTGATGATCTTGTCTTCGAGGTCGGCCTGAGAGGCGAATTTCTTGCTCATGATGTCTCCTGGTTGACGCCCACGCTGTCGCGGGCGGCGGACAGCGCCTCGCGCAGCGTGGACAGATCGCCGATATGGTTGGCCAGCAACAGCACCAGGCGTGTGTGCAAGGCATGGCTTTGCGCTTCGCTGAGTCCTTCATGGACAGCCAGCAGTTCGGCGTAGAAATCGTCTGCCGCACCCGCGAAGCCATCGTCCGTGCGCAAAGGTGCATCCTCGATCACTGCTGGCTCCTGCCGCCC
>JBEBRC010000067.1:0-14464 GCA_040395055.1 Steroidobacter denitrificans | reverse complement strand
GATCGCCGCCTTCGAGGCGCTGGCGATGCTCAGGATCGATCGCAGCGGACAAGATCGTTTCGGCCATGGCTGCCTCGCCCGCATTCGCGCGCTCATTGTTTCCGGAAGCCTCGTTCCCCGCCTCGGCGAGGCCAAGGTCCTCCTCGCTCTCGAGATCGTTCTCGCCCGGCAGTGCCGGCTGAGCCAGGGCTGCTTCATTCTCGGCATCCGCGCTCGATCCGCCTTCCACAACCGTCAAGCGCCGCGCGGACGGCGCCGTACGCACGTGGATCGGCGCATACGCTTCGCTCTGCACGATCTCGATCAGTCCTTCCTTCATCAATTCGAGAATGGCGATGAAACTGACCGTGACTCCCATGCGCCCTTCCTCGGCGCGGAACAACTGTGTGAACTCGACGAACGCCACGTCGCGCAGGTTGTCCAGGATGTCCGACATGCGCTGGCGCACGGACAGGCGCTCGCGATTGACATGGTGATGCGCGAACATCTCGGCACGGGACATCACATCCTTGAGCGCCAGCAGCATCTCCTGCAGCGAGACCTGCGGCTGAATCTTCACCACCTTGCGTTCCGCCATCTCGGCCGATGCCGTCAAGGTATCGCGCTCCATGCGCATCAGACGATCGATATCCTCGGCGGCCTTCTTGAATCGCTCGTATTCCTGCAGACGGCGCACCAGTTCGGCACGCGGATCCTCCTCTTCCTGGCCCTCCGGCGCGGCCGGACGAGGCAGAAGCATGCGCGACTTGATCTCGGCCAGCATCGCCGCCATGAGCAGGTACTCGCCGGCAAGCTCCAGCTGCAGGTCCGCCATGACCTCGATGTACTTCATGTACTGGCGCGTGATCTCAGCGATCGGAATATCCAGGATGTCCAGATTCTGGCGGCGAATCAGGTACAGCAGCAGATCCAGCGGTCCCTCGAACGCCTCCAGGAATACCTGCAGCGCATCCGGTGGGATGTACAGGTCCCGCGGCAGTTGCGTTACCGGCTCCCCCTCCACCACCGCAAACGGCATCTCCGCCTGCTGCGGCGGCAGCGGCGCCACCACGGCATCGACGTCCAGTTGCGAGCCAGTGTCTTCGACCAGTTTGAGTTCGGGCTTCATGGCGACGTGGTCATACAGGTTTTCAGCGGTAGTTCATGCCCATGGCCTGGTGAACGTCTTCCAGCGTCTGGCGCGCCACATCACGCGCCTTCTCGCAGCCTTCGGCGATAATGCCTCGCACCAGGTCGCGATTCTCTTCGAACTCCCTGGCGCGTGCACGCCTGAGCTTGATTTCGGCGATCAACGGCTCGGCGACGCGCTGCTTGCAATCCACGCAGCCGATCCCGGCGGAACGGCAGCCCACCTGCACCCATGCCTGGGTGTCCGCATCCGAGTAGAGCTTGTGCAGGTCCCAGACCGGACACTTGTCCGGATCGCCCGGATCCGTCCGGCGCGCGCGCGCGGGATCGGTCTGCATGGTCTTGAGCTTTTTCGCCACCACGTCCGGATCCTCGCGCAGGCCGATGGTGTTGCCATAGGACTTCGACATCTTGCGCCCGTCCAACCCCGGAACCTTGGGCGTTGCGGTCAGCAGGACGTCCGGCTCGACCAGAATGCTGCGGCCGGTGCCTTCCAGATGGCCGATCAGGCGCTCGCGATCCGCCAGCGTGAGGCGCATGTTCCCCTCCAGCAGCGAGCGCGCCAGATCGACCGCACTCTCATCACCTTTTTCTTGATAAAGTCTTCGCAATTCCTTGTAAAGATTGCCGTTACGACTGCCAAGGCTTTTGATTGCCTTTTCTACCTTGGCTTCGAAATCGCGTTTTCGTCCAAACACGTGGTTGAACCGTCGTGCCACCTCGCGCGTGATCTCGACGTGCGCGATCTGATCCTCGCCGACCGGCACGAACGCCGCCTTGTACATCAGGATGTCCGCGCTTTGCAGCAACGGGTAGCCCAGGAAGCCGTAGGTTGCCAGATCCTTGTCCTTCAACTGCTCTTGCTGGTCCTTGTAGGTCGGCACCCGCTCCAGCCAGCTCAGCGGCGTCACCATGGACAGCAGCAGATGCAATTCCGAATGCTCCGGAACGCGCGATTGAATGAACAGAGTCGAGGCAGCGGGATTCAATCCGGCCGCGAGCCAGTCGATGACCATCTCCCAGACGTTCGACTCGAGTTTGTCCGTCTCTTCGTATCCGGTCGTCAGCGCATGGATATCGGCGACGAAGAAGTAGCACTCGTACTGATACTGCAGCTCGGTCCAATTCTTGAGCGCTCCGAAAAAATTGCCCAAGTGCAGGGCGCCCGTGGGGCGCATGCCGGATAAGACCCGTCTATTGCTGGAAATATTGGCGCTCAATGCCTGTCTCTGAGATGCCTGGAATGCCTGGGGTTTGGGAAAGTGCCTGTCGAGAATCGTCAGCAAGACCTGGACGCCTCCGCGCACAGGCCCGTGCGGGCCGTATTCAATCAATTCAAGCTGTTACCTGAATTTATTAATGTCGCTCAACATGCACCGACCGCGGCTGCCGCATTATACGCAAGCTTATGCGTCAAAGGCGCTGCCGGCCGCTGCGCGAGCATCCGGGGCATCTGCCGCACGTTCCGCCCCATGACCATGAGGCTCACTGGAAAGCGCTGACGTCGCCCTTCCCAACACGGGCGACCACCGGCGCCGGCCCTTCCAGGTCGACGACGCTGGTGGGCTCCATGCCGCAGTTGCCGCCGTCGATCACCGCATCGACCTGGTGATAAAGCCGCTCCTGGATTTCCCGCGCATCGGTCATGGGCAGTTCCTCCCCAGGCAATATCAGCGTGGAACTCATGAGCGGCTCGCCCAGCAGCGACAGGATGGCGCGCGGCACCGGGTGGTCGGGGACCCGGATGCCGATCGTGCGGCGCTTGGGGTTCTGCAACCGCTTTGGCGTCTCCCGGGTCGCCTGCAGGATGAATGTGTACGGTCCAGGCGTGAATGCCTTGAGGGTGCGGTATTGCTGGTTGTTGATGCGCGCATAGTGGGCAATTTCCGATAGATCCCGACACACCAGTGTGAAGTGATGGTGCTTGTCGGTCTGGCGGATGCGCGAAATACGCTCCATGGCTCCCTTGTCGCCAATGTGGCAACCCAGCGCGTAGCACGAATCCGTCGGGTAAACGACGATTCCCCCCTCGCGAATGAGGTCGACCGCCTGACGGATCATCCGTGGCTGCGGGTCGACAGGATGGATCTCGATATAGGTGCTGGACATTTTCAGTATGATAGCGGCCCGTTCTGCTGGCGCACGTGCATGCAACTGCTGTTCGATTTCTTTCCGGTCATTGCCTTTTTCGTCACCTACAAGCTGACGGATATCTACGTCGCCACCGGGGTCATCATCGTGGCCGTGGCGGCGCAGATCGCCATCCAATGGCTGCGACATCGCAAGATCAGCACCATGGCTTTGATATCGGGCGCGCTGGTGCTGGTCTTCGGCGGGCTGACCCTGTGGATCCGCGACGAAATGTTCATCAAGTGGAAGGTAACGGTGGTGAACTGGTTGTTCGCAGCTGGATTCCTTGCCAGTCACTATATCGGCTCCCAGCCCGTGATCCAGCGCATGCTCAGCGGCAACATCGAGCTGGACCGCAGCCATTGGCTCAAGCTGAGCTGGATGTGGATCGGCTTCTTCATGGTACTCGGCGCCGTCAACCTTTACATCGCCTATCAATTCAGCACCGATGCCTGGGCCAATTTCAAGCTCTACGGCATGCTCGGCCTCACCATCGTATTCGCACTACTGCAGGGCATGTGGCTGGCCGGCAAGATGCCGCACGATCCCTCGCGCAGCGACGGTTCGGAATCATGACCACACCACCCTCGAATACCGAGCGCATGGAGCGGATCGTCGCGGCCTTGCGACTCACGCTTAAGACGGACCGGATCGAACTCACGGACGACAGCCATCGGCATGCCGGGCACGCCGGGGCACGCGACGGCCGGGGGCACTTTCTGGTCCGCGTCGTGTCGGATGAGTTCGAGGGGCTGCGCGCCCTGCAGCGCCACCAGCTGGTCTATCGCGCACTGGGCAGCTTGATGCAGACCGATATCCACGCGCTGAACATCACGGCACTGACGCCCGCCGAGGCGTCGTAGGCGCTCGGCTGGCGCCGCAACGGCGATCCCGACGGCGGTCCGCCGCGGCTTTGCTACCGACTATCCGACTACCGTCCACCGCAACCACCGATTCGACCGCCGAACACACCAACCCAGAGGATTCCATGAAGCACCGTCTTTCCCATATCGCCCTGCTCGCTCCGCTCATGCTGCTCGTGGCATGCGGCAAGGCAGGCGCACCCGACGCCGCGGAAAGCGGCGAGCCTGTCGCGACCGTCAACGGCAAGACCATCAGTCAATCCGAGTTCGACTTGTATCTGCAGACCGTCAGCCGGCAATCAGATCGCGCCGTGCCGGACGAGCAGAAGCCGCAACTGCTCGATCAATACATCAGCATGAAGCTTGCTGCCGATGCAGCCGAGAAAGCCGGCGTGGCCAAGGATCCGGACGTTGTCCACCAGCTCGCGCTGGCGCGCATGAACGTCATCGTCGATGCCGGACTGCAGAAATACATCGAGGACAACCCCGTCAACGACGACGAGCTGAAGCCCGAGTACGACGCGCAGGTCGCCGCCATGCCTCGCGAATATCATGCCCGCCACATCCTGGTCGAGGACCAGGCCGAAGCCGAGGGCATCACCAAACAGCTGAAGGGCGGCGCCGACTTCGCCAAGCTGGCGGCTGAGAAATCGAAGGATTCCTCCGGTCAGAGCGGCGGCGATCTAGGCTGGTTCACGCTCGATAGCATGGTGCAGCCCTTCGCCGATGCCGTCGCCGGCCTGCAGCCCGGGCAACTGACCGACCAGCCGGTGGAAAGCCAGTTCGGCTGGCACGTGATTCAGTTGGAGGAATCGCGGGCCTCGACGCCGCCGGCCTTCGAGGAGGTCAAGGACCGCGTCCGGCTCATGGTCCAGCGCAAGAAGCTGCAGAACTATCTGGATGAGTTGCGCAAGGGCGCGAAGATCGACAAGAAGATCTAGCACCCCGAGGCAGGGCTGCGGCATGGCCGATGCGGCCGCAGCGCCTTGCCGCAATGCCGGCGTTGCGGGGGGCTTCCCGGCGGCGCCGGCCATCCGACCCCTGGTGCACGGCCCCCGGCAGCCCTTAAGACGGGGCCCGTCATCCCAGCAATGTCAGCAGCCCGGCCTCGTCCAGCACCTCGACGCCCAGTTCCCGTGCCTTGTCCAGCTTGGAGCCCGGTTCCGCACCCGCGACGACATAGCTGGTTTTCCTGGACACGCTGCCGGAGACCTTGCCGCCCAGGGCCATGATGCGGGCCTTCGCCTGATCGCGGCTCAGGCTGTCCAAGGTCCCCGTGAGCACGAACGTGCGACCGCTCAGCGGCCCCTCGCCCGCCGCCTTTTGCCGCTGCTGCACCGGCCAATGCACACCTTGTTCGCGCAAGGCCTCGATGACCTCGCGATTGTGCGCCTCCTGGAAAAAATGATGGACGTGCGCGGCCACGATCGGACCCACATCGGGCACTTCCTGGATGCTCTCCTCGCTCGCCTCGCACAGGGCCTCCAATGAGCCGAAGTAGGCTGCCAGGCCGGCCGCGGTGGCCTCACCCACATCCGGAATACCCAGCGCGTACAGGAAGCGCGCCAGGGTGGTGGACTTGCTGCGCTCCAGCGCCGCAACCAGGTTCGCGGCCGATTTCTCGCCCATGCGATCCAGTTGAGCGAACTGCGCGGCGCTGAGACGGTAAAGATCGGCAGGACTGCCGATCTGCTTGCCATCGACCAGTTGGTCGATGATCTTGGTGCCCAGTCCATCGATATCCAGCGCGCGGCGTCCCGCGAAGTGGCGCAAGGCCTCCTTGCGCTGCGCGGCGCAATACAAGCCGCCGGTGCAACGAGCGACGGCCTCCCCCTCCCCCTGCTCCACCTCCGAGCCACAGATCGGACATCTCGCCGGCAGCTCGACCTCGCGCGCGCCAGGGGGGCGCCGCTCGAGGATGACCTTGACCACTTCGGGTATGACGTCGCCGGCGCGTCGGATCGCCACCGTATCGCCGATGCGCACATCCTTGCGGCGCACCTCGTCCATGTTGTGCAAGGTCGCATTGCTGACCGTCACGCCGCCGACGAATACCGGCTCGAGCCGGGCGACCGGGGTCAGCGCACCCGTGCGCCCCACCTGGAACTCGACGTCGCGCACGACGGTGTTTTCCTCATGCGCGGGAAACTTGTGGGCAACCGCCCAGCGCGGCGCCCGAGCGACGAACCCCAGTTCGCGCTGCTGGACGAAGCGATCCACCTTGTAGACCACGCCGTCGATCTCATAGGGCAAGTCGGCCCGGCGCGCGGATACGTCACGGTAGTATTCCAGGGCGCCCGCGGCCCCGCTCACCACTTTCGCCAGCGGCGAGACCTTCAGTCCCCATTCACGCAGCTGCTGCAAGGATTCGCTGTGGCGCGCCGGGAGCGCCCATCCCACATGCTCGCCGACGCCGTAGAAGAACGCATCCAGCGGCCGATTCGCCGCCAGTCGCGGATCGAGCTGCCGGATGCTCCCCGCGGCCGCGTTGCGCGGATTGACGAACACTTTCTCGCCGCGCTCCAAGGCACGCTGATTCATGGCCTTGAAGCCCGCCACCGGCATGAACACCTCGCCGCGCACTTCCAGCAATTTCGGGGCCTTGCCGCGCAGCACGATGGGCACCGCCTTGATCGTGCGCACGCTATGCGTGACATCCTCGCCGCGCATGCCATCGCCGCGGGTCGCCGCCAGGGTCAGGTGCCCGGACTCGTAACGAAAGCTCACCGCCAGGCCGTCGAGTTTGGGCTCGGCGGTATAGTCGATCGGCCCGCTCGTCTCCAGGCGTTCACGCACACGGCGATCGAACTGGACGACGTCCTCATCCGTAAAAGCGTTGTCCAGCGACAGCATCGGTATGGCATGCGCCACCACGGCCAGTTCGCCGACCGGCGTGGCGCCCACCCGCTGCGTGGGCGAGCCGGGAGTGATCAGCTCCGGATGCTCGGCCTCAAGCGCCCGCAATTCGCCGAACAGCCGGTCGTACTGCGCATCCGAGACCTCCGGGTCATCCAGTACGTAGTATCGATAGCTGTGATGATCCAGTTGCTCGCGCAGCTCACGAGCACGGATCGCCGCTCTCGTTGCGATGCGAGCAGGCATGATGGTCCTCAGCCGGGTGGGTTCGGCATGACGGCGCTGCGCCCGCCGGCCGACGCAGGACGCTCGAACTCCCGGATCTCCTGGCGCAGGCGCTCGATGCGATGCACGGTCAGCGGCACGCCGCGATCGTCTTGCAGCGTGCCGCCCAGCGCCTGTTGCAGGCGTCTGGCGCAGGCGACCAGTTCATTCAAGGCATGCATGCCGGGGACAGGGCCAGGCAGCTGCGCGAACAAGGTGACGCCGGGGTACTCGATCTCGGGCATGGTTTCCGGATCGAAGGTTCCGGGTTCGACCATGCTCGCGATACTGAAAATACTGACGCCGTCATCATGCAGGCGGTGGAACACGTTGTACTTGCCGTGCTCCAGCCCTTCCTCCTGCAGCGTTTCCAGCAGCTTCGCGCCATCCACCTGCTGCGGCAGCGTCGAGAGGCGCAACGACAGGATCTTGCGCCGCTCGATGCGTCGCGGCTGGGGACTTTCGCTCGAGGACAGGGTCGGCGCCGGGGAAGGTTCCTGGGCAGCGACGCGAACGCTCGCGTGCCGGCCGGGTGGATCCACCCTGCGATCCGCTCCCTGATCCGCCCCCTGATCCTTTTGGGCAGGCGGCGGCAAATCCTCCGTCGCAGTATCGTCGAGCGTCGGTTCCACCCGTCCGCGGCGCGACGGGGCCGTCTGGCGCGCCTCGCCATGATCGAGCACCGCGCCCGGCGATCCTTCCTCGACGCCCTCGATCGCTGCCGTTGCCGAGTGCAGACTCGGCGGCGCCGCGCCGGGCGCCTCGGGGGCGCGCCTGATCTGCGTTGCCGGCCTTACGGCGGTGGCCATGTACGGATCCACCTGCAGCGCGGATCGGCCATCCGCCACGGCCGATGCATCATCCAGTTCTTGTTCGTCGTCGTACAGCGGCTGTGCCTCCAGCCCTGGCTCGGCGCGCGACGGCGCCGGGCCCTCGCCCACACGCTCGGTGCGGCCGCTGCGGCGGCCCCACAGATAGATGCATGCCAGCAAGGCGATGCCAAAACCGATCAGGATCCAGCGCAGTTCGCTCATACGCCCATCTACATCGCCGCCAGCCGCGCCGCTTCCTCGACGTCGACCGCGACCAGCCGCGAGACGCCCGGCTCGTTCATGGTTACGCCGACCAGCTGTGACGCCAGCTCCATGGTCGTCTTGTTGTGTGTGATGAAAATGAACTGCACCCGGCTGGACATTTCCTGCACCGTGGCGCAGAAGCGCCCGACATTATTGTCGTCCAGAGGCGCGTCCACCTCGTCCAGCAGGCAAAACGGCGCCGGATTGAGCTCGAAGATGGAAAACACCAGCGCCACGGCCGTCAATGCCTTCTCGCCGCCGGACAGCTGGTTGATGGTGCTGTTCCGCTTGCCCGGCGGGCGCGCCATGATCGACACCCCGGCGTTCAGGACATCCTCCCCGGCGAGTTCCAGGTATGCATGCCCGCCGCCGAACAGCCGCGGGAAGCGATCCTTCAGGCCCGCATTGACCTTATCGAACGTATCCTGGAAGCGAGAGCGCGTTTCGCGATCGATCTTGCGGATCGCCGTATCCAGGATCTCCAGGGCATCCGTCAGGTCCTTGAACTGGCTGTCGAGATATTCCTTGCGCTCCGACTGCTCCTTGAACTCGTCGATCGCCGCCAGGTTGACTTGACCGAGCCGCTCGATCTTGCCCACGACATCCGCCAGGTTCTTTTCCCAGACGCTCGCTTGCGCCTCCGGCGCCATTTCCTGATAGACGCTCGCCAGCTCGAACTGCGTCGCCTGGAACTGCTCCAGCAGCGTTTCACGGCGCACCTTCAGCGATTGCGCCGCCAGGCGCAGTTCGTCCAAGGCCGCCCGAGCCTGCTCGATACTGCTCTCGCAGTCCATGCGCCGCTGGTCCAGCGTACGCATTCGTCCTTCCGCATCCTCCAGGCTGCGGCGCGCGTCGGCGAGCTCCTGTTCCACATGGACACGCTGCTCCAATGCCTGCTCCAGCGCGGCTGCGAGCATCTCCAGCGGCGATTCGCTCTCCCCCAGTTGCAGGGTCAGCTGATCGCGCCGCTGCTGCAGCTGATCGAGCTGGTGGCGCAAGCGCTCCAGTCCGGCCGAAATCGACGACAAGGCGGAACGCTTGGATTCCAACTTGATCGCCACACCCTGCGCACCGTCGCGATCCGCCTGCGCCTGGGAACGCTTGTGACCCAGATTCTGGCGCAACTGCTCGCGTTCATGCTCCAGCTGAACGCGAGTCGCCTCGAATTCCGCCATCGCGTCCATGCCCTCTTGCAGGCTGCCGCGCGCCTCGGCCAGGGCGACGGCCCGATTCTCGTGATCGCGCTCCAGCTCTTGCGCCTCCGCGCCGAGGCGGCGCACGCGCTCCGTCGTCTGCTCGGCCTTGGTCCGCGCCGCGCTCAATTGCGCGCTCAAATCGCTGTGCGCGCGATGCAAGCGATTGGCCTCGCCCTGCAAGCTGTCGCGCTGCTGTTCGCAGGCCGTCAGCCTGGCTCGCGAGTCCATCAGTTCGTCGTGGATGGCGTCGCGCTGCTGCTGCGCCAGCGCGACGGTTTCGCGCAATGCGCGCATTTCCTGTTCGCGCTCGATGACACCGGCGTGCACATCCTTGTCGCGGCTGACGCGCAGCCATTCACGACCGATCCATACCCCGTCGCGGGTGATGACCGACTCGCCGCTGAGCAAGGTACGCCGCTTTTCCAGCGCCTCGGACAAGGTATCCACGGCAATGATCCCGCTCAGGAACGCGGCCACGGCCGCCGGCCCCTGTACCCGCGCCAGCAGTCTTCCCGTATCCGCGGCCTGGGCGCGGATATCTGCGGCGGCAAAGAACGACACCGCTCCCACCTGCAGCGTGTCGAGCTGTCCGGCAATGGCGTCGATCGCATCTACCGACACCGCCTCCAGGTACGAGCCCAGGACCGTCTCCACGGCACGTTCCCAGCCCGGCTCGACCACCAGCTGCTGCGCCAGCCGCGGCCGCTCGGCAAGCGCGCTGGCGGCCAGCCATTCGCTCACCTTGCCCTGCGCCAGGCCCAGTGCGGCCTGCTGCAACGCCTCCAGGGACATCAGGCGGCCCTGATCGTCCTGGAGCTGCTGCCGCGCACGATCGTCGGCCACCACCAGTTCGCGCTCGCGCTCGCGCAGGCGCTGCAGTTCCTGGGTCACCTCCTCCAGTTGTCCGGCGGCAACGGCGCTGGAGGTGCCGATCTGTTCCTGTTCGCCCAGCAGTTGCGCGATGCTCGCCTCCACCTCGAGGCTGCGCAGTTCGCCCAGCTCCCCGGCCAGGCGCTCGCGCTGGGTCGCCATGCGCGTCAGCTGATGCTCCAGCTGCTCGATCCGGGCGCGTTCCACATGGGTCTTTTCGCTGGCGTGCCGCGAATCGCGATTGAACTCCTCCCATCGTTCCTGCCAGTCCTGCATCGCCTCTTCCACCTGCGCCAGCGCCGCGGCGGATGCCAGCTCGCGTTCGCGGGCGACCTCCAGGCCTGGCTCGAGCTGCTGCAGGTCGCGGCGCAGTTCATCGATCTGCGATTCATCGCGCGTGAGATGCAGGCGCGCCTCGCCCGCGCCCTGCTCGGTCTGTTCCAAGTCCTTTTTCTGGCGCTGCCGCAGTTCGCGCGCATGGGCAATGGACTGCTCGCTGCGCGAGATTTCCGCGCCGATCTGGTAGTAGCGGCCCTGGACCGTGTTCAGCGCCTCGGACTTATCGGTGAACTCCTCGCGCGCGGATTCGATCGCCGCTTCGATCGCACGCAGCTCTGCAATCATGCCCTGCATGGCGGTGTCGCGCTCACTCAGGGCGCCTTCCTTGGACTGCGCATCCTGCTCGATCGTGCTCAGGCGCAGGGCCAGCAACTCGGCGGTGAGCTTGCGCTCATCCTGCTTCAGCGCCTGATAGCGCCGCGCCGTCGCGGCCTGGCGCTGCAGGTGTCGCAACTGCTTCTCCACCTCCTCGCGCACGTCGCTCAAGCGCTCGAGGTTCTCCCTGGTGTGCGAGATCCGATTCTCGGTTTCGCGCCGGCGCTCCTTGTATTTGGAGATTCCCGCGGCTTCCTCGATGAAGCCGCGCAGTTCTTCCGGCCGCGCCTCGATGACGCGCGAAATCATCCCCTGTTCGATGATCGCGTAGCTGCGCGCCCCCAGGCCGGTCCCCAGGAACAGCTGGGTGATGTCTTTGCGCCGGCAGCGGGCGCCATTGAGGAAATAGGCCGAGGTCCCATCGCGGGAAACCACCCGCTTGAGCGACACTTCCGCGAACCCCGCGTACTGTCCGCCCAGCGTCCCATCGGCATTGTCGAATACCAGTTCGACCGACGCGGTGCCCACGGGCTTGCGCGAGGCGGAGCCGTTGAATACGACGTCGGCCATGGAGTCGCCGCGCAGGTGCTTGGCCGAAATCTCGCCCATCACCCAACGCACGGCATCGATGATATTGGACTTGCCGCAACCGTTCGGCCCGACGACGCCGATCAGATTGCTCGGAAAAGTCACCGTAGTCGGATCCACGAAGGATTTGAACCCGGCCAGTTTGATCTTGTTGAGTCGCATCGCGCCTCGTTGACTGTCGATGATCGCTATACGGGCGACCGGCCCAAAACCGGCACCGGGCGACCACTTTGGGCCAGGTGAAAGCATGGGAATGGCGGCGCGTAGTGTATGTGAAAGCGCGCGGCGTGTGGACCGCTTCGAGAACCCGCCCGTGATTGGCCGGTCCGGGCGCGCCGACCCTTCTCTTTGCAGGCAAAAGGCGTCCCTGGCCCACGCCCGGCTTGTTCCCGTCCTGTCAACCCTGTACGCCCCATGCCGCGTCTGTATAATCCCGGCCTCTTTTGCGTCGACTGTCCGGAACAGTGCGTTTCGCCTGTCGTGGAGGCTCCTAGATGGCAGCAAAGAAAGCGTCTACCAAGGCGAAAGCCAAGAAGACCGTTGTCAAGAAAGCCGCTCCTGCAAAGAAAGCAGCGGCCCCCAAAAAGGCAGCAGCGTCCGCGCGCAGCAAGGCTAAGGCGCCCGCTCGCCCGGTGGCCAAGTCCGCGGCCCGGACCGGCGCCGCCACACCAGCTCGATCCGCAAAAGTTACCGCCGCCGCCCGACCCATTGCCCGGCCGGCATTCCCGCGAGCCGCGAAGCCACTGATTCCAGCGAGAACCGTGATACCTAATTCCATCGCCCAGCATAACGAAGACCTTGCCGGCGGCAACGATGCCGACGACGACCAGGACATGATGAGCCTCAATCTCCTGTCCGGTCCGCGCAACGTCCAGCCCTACATCCCTCGTCGCGACGAGCAGTACATGAGCAAGGAGCAGCTCGACCACTTTCGCCAGATCCTGGAGACCTGGAAGCAGGACTTGATGCAGGAAGTGGACCGCACCATGCTGCACATGAAGGACGAAGCGGCAAACTTCCCCGACCCGAACGATCGGGCGACCCAGGAATCGGAGTTCAGTCTCGAACTGCGCACCCGCGACCGGGAGCGTAAGCTGATTCGCAAGATCGAAGAGGCGATCAAGCGCATCGACGACGGTACGTATGGCTACTGCAACGAGACCGGAGAGGAAATCGGCATCAAGCGATTGGAGGCCCGACCGGTCGCCACGCTGTGCGTGGAGGCCCAGGAGCGACGCGAACGTCGGGAGAAGCAGTACGGCGACCGGGACGATCGCTACCGCTGAGCGTATCCAGAAGCGGCCGGCGCCCTACCGCGGCCGCTTCGCCCCCTCCCCGACCGGACCGCTGCACTTCGGCTCTCTGGTCACCGCCACCGCCAGCTATCTCAGCGCGCGCCAGGCCGGCGGCGAATGGCTGCTGCGGATCGAAGACCTGGATCCGCTGCGGGAAGTTCGCGGCAGCGCGCAACAGATCATTGCCACCCTGGCCGCCCTGGGCTTCGAGTGGAATGGGTCCATTTTGTATCAAAGCCAGCGGCGCGCGGCCTACGAGGCTGCGATCGAGCGCTTGCTCGCCGCGCGGCTCGCCTATCCCTGTGTCTGTAGCCGCCACGAACTGCAGGCGGCACAGGCCAGCCGCAAGCCCAATGACGAACTCTACTACCCGGGGTGGTGCCGCCTCGGCCCGCGCGCGTCCACGCGCCTGCCCGCCATTCGTTTACGCATCGATCCGGGCCCGACGACCTTCATCGACGGCATCCAGGGCCCGCAGCGCTTCGAGGTTGCCCACGAAGTAGGCGATTTCGTGATCCGGCGGCGCGATCGATTGCATGCCTACCAGCTGGCGGCAGCCCTCGACGACGACACCCAGCGCATTTCGCACGTAGTACGCGGCGTGGACCTGCTGAGCAGCACGCCGCGACAGATGATCTTGCAACGAGTCCTGGGCCTGGCTACTCCGATGTACGCACATTTGCCGCTGGCAACCGACGCGAATGGCGTCAAACTGTCCAAGTCGAAGGACGCCGCGGCCATCGACACGCGTCGGCCGGCACAGGAGCTGTGGCGCGCACTGCAATTCCTGCGGCAGGATCCTCCGCCGGAGCTTCGTCTTGGCGGAGTCAGGACTTTGTGGGAATGGGCCATTCAACACTGGCGCGTGCAGCCGCTGCACGGCCTGCAACGAGCCAAGGTTGCCGAGCCACCGTAGAGAGTACGGCGGATGCGGCCATCCTTGGGCAAGGCGGGAGGATGGATTAGCATGAACACACTCGAAACACGATTCGTTGTGAACTCCGAGCTGCCACGGGGAGTCCCCATGAGCGAGCCCAGGGTCATCAAGAAATATCCGAACCGCCGCCTCTACGACACGGCAGAGAGCCGCTACATCACCTTGGCGGACGTCAGGCGGCTGGTGGTGGACAACGTCGACTTCATCGTCATCGACAAAAAGAGCCAGGGAGACATCACGCGCTCCATCCTGCTGCAAGTGATCGCGGACCAGGAACATGTGGGCGAGCCGCTCCTGAGCCAGGACTTCCTGGCGCAGGTCATCCGTTCCTATGGCAGCACGGTGCAAGGCTTTATCGGCAGCTACCTGGAACAGAGCCTGAAATTGCTGTCGAGCGAGCAGCAGCAGCTGCACGACAACATGCGCGATACGCTAAGCAGCGATGCCTGCGACAGGATCAACAGCCTGACGCAAAAGAACATCGAGCGCTGGCGCCTGGTGCAGCAGGATATCTTCCGCGCCATGAGCCGCACCGCGAACGCAGCGAGCGCACGCACCAGCGAGCGCGAGCCAGAGCCGCAGAGCGGTCCTTCGCCCGAGCACAACT
>JBEBRC010000066.1:0-14473 GCA_040395055.1 Steroidobacter denitrificans | reverse complement strand
TACCCGCCAGCCAGTTCGACAAGTGAAATTCGAACTGCGCCGATCGCCCTGGCCCGATCAATACCGCCAGCGCCAGGCGGGTTCGCATCGGCGGCGACAAACGATTGATGATGAACGGCAGGACGTCGGCGCCCTGGGAATAGCCGACCAGCAGCACGCGCCGCTTGTTCCAGGCGCTCAAGTAATGACGCAGGGCGCGATCGACATCGTTCGCCGTCCCCTGCGCGGTGCGTGCCCGCCAGAAGTAGCGCAACGAATCGAAGCCGAGCACAGGCATGCCGCTTGCGGCAAACGCTGCCGCCATGTCCTTATCGATGCCCGCCCAGCCGCCATCACCCGACAACATCATCACCAGTGTATCGCCCGCTGCCGCGCCGCTGGGGACCATACCGGCCTGCGGCGCATTCGGCACGGCAACCTCGATCAGCGGCAGATCGCTCAATGCCGGCGGCATATCGTGCAGCGTCGCTTCGGTTCGCTCGGCCACACGCCGCACGGCTGCTTGCAGCGCCGGCGCCCAGGCTGTATCGCCTGAGCCGAGGTTGGCGGGAGCAATCATCTCGCCGCCCGGCACGTCAGCCACGAAGCGCCTCGCCGCGGCGGCGCAGGCTCGATCACGCTGCGCCTGCAATACCACCCATGGCCCCCGCAGGTCCTGCGCCGGCAGCAACGCGACATCCCCATCATCGAACTGCCGGCCAAACCGCAGCTGCCCGGCGGTACACAGGGGCTTCGCCAGGTCGAGCCGCGGGCAGAACGCCATGGAGACGGCGCCGGCGAAGGTATCGTCGGGGGCCTGCGCCAACATGGCATAGGCGAAGGCGCCGCCCGCCGCGAACCCTACCAGCACCGGCGGCCGATAGGCGGGCAACCGGTAGTACGCCTGTAGAAAGTGGCTCAGGTTCTCCAGGTCGCCGTCCGGGAAAACGCACTGCCCGCCATCGTGCTGCAACTGCAGCGACAAATCGGGAAGATCGATCCCGGCCACCAGCGCGCCTGCGTCCGCCAGTGCCTGCGCCAGGCGGGCCAGATCAGCGTTCCAGCCGTCTTCGCCGGACAGAAACAATACCAGCCGCCTGGCCTCGCCGCGTGGCACGTAGAGCGCCAGATCCTGAAAGCGGCCGTGAGAAAGCGATTCGCGACTCGCCGGCTGCTGCAAGGCAGAACCTGGCGAGGAGCCCAGCAGCAAGCACAGCGACAGACTGTGCAGCAGTCCTCGCAGGAAGCTTCTCCTAACACGTTTCATTTCGATACCACGCCTCGCAACCCGCCGCCGACCAGCGCCGCAATGTCGGCCAGTACGAACAACGAGGCAGCGGCACCCGGCGCCGCCAGGTAACGCGACTCCCAGACTGGATCGAATTTGTCCTTGAAGCTGCGCAGGCCACGAAAATTGTAGAAGGCTTCGCCGTGATCGAACACCAGCCGCCCAAGGCGGTGCCAGCGCGGGGCAAGCTCATGCTGCGCCATGCCCGACATGGGCGCCATTCCCAAGCCGAAGCGCTCAAAGCCCTGCGCCTGGAAGTGCAGCAACAACTGCACGAACAGGAAATCCATCGTCACCCCTGGCGCATCGGGCCAATGGCGCATCAAGTCGACGCACGCTTCGACCTTGCACGGCGTGGACAGCACATTGGCGAAGGCGACCGGCCGACCGTGCTGACGCACCAGCGCCAGAGGCTGGCGCGATAGATAGACGGGATCGAATGCGCCCAGCGAAAACCGCTTCTCCCGCGCACGGCTTCTGGCCAGCCAGGCATCCGACATCCTCGCCAGCTGCGGCAACAGTGCAGGCACCGCCTGGACTTCAAGCAAATGAAAGCTCAGTCCATCGCGCTCGGCACGGCGCACCGACTGCCGAATACCCGCACGCCTCGACCCGCTCAAGCCGAAATCGGCCAATGGCACATAGGCATATTCGCCCAGCTTGAAGACCCGCATGCCGGCGTCGAGGTAGATGGACAAGGCATCCGGCCGCACCTGGTAGAACGCCGCTCGCCCGCCGTGCTCGGCCGCGATCTCGACAAAGCGCCACACCAGTTCAGGCCATTGCTCGCGCGGCCCGACTGGATCGAACAGCGATACCCAGGATCGTGACTGGCGGCCGAACATGATGAAAGCGCCGCCGTTGGCCGAGAACAGCAAGTGCTTGTCGCCCATCAAGACCAGATTCGCATCGGCACAGGGCTGGGTATCGACTATCGATGCTGCGCGCTCCAGTTCGCCACTGGACGGCAGCGCCGGCGCGCCCTGGGAAGGACGCAGCAGCTGCCACATCGCGATCGCCAGACCGGCGAGTATCACCCCCAGCATGGCGCGCAGCGAACGTGGGGCATCGGCGTCGAACTCGAACTGCCACCACAGCTGATGCTTGTAATCGACTCCCTTGTAGACGAACAACAGCAGACCCGCACAGGCAACGACGACCCCCGCCACGGCGAGCAGCCAGCTCGCGTTCAAGGTGTCCGCGAACAAAGCGGAGCGCCGGTCGAAGTGCCTGCGCGAACTCACCAGCAGAAAAGCCAGCGCGGTCAGATAGAATGCCTGCGTCAGCGCGATGCCCTTGGGCAGCGCCAGGACGGCCGCGATCACCGCCAGCACGAATGCCGCCGCCCATGCCGCATCGAGACGATGCAGCAGGCCGCGAGCCAGAATCAGCATCGCCAGTCCCGCCACACTGCCGATGAAGTGAGCCGCCTCGACCAGCGGCAGCGGCACGTGCAGCGCCAGCAGATCGGTCGCCTCGCTGGATGCCGGCGTGACTCCCGACATCAGCAGCCAGCCGCCCGCAATGAATGTCAGGGTTGCGAGCAACAAGGGCGACAGCCCGGCCGCGGCGCGTGCGATCGGCGCCGCCGCGCCGGCGCGCAATTCGTACCAGGCCAGCAGGATCGCCGCGAGCAGCAGCGGCAGCAAGTAGTAGATCACTCGATACAACACCAGTGCACCGATGATCTGCCCCGGCGGCGCACGTCCGCTGCAGGCCAGCAGGATGACCGCCTCGAACACACCCAGGCCGCCGGGCACATGACTGATCAGACCCAGGGCAACCGCCATCGCATACCAGGCAAAGAACGCGGACGGCTCGATGACCCCCGCAGGCAGCAGGAACCAAAGCGCAGCGGCCGAGGCGCTCAAGTCGAGCGCCGAGATGACCAGTTGCCGCAGCGCCAGGCCAGGCGAAGGCAAGCGCCACGACCATCGATTGCCGAGGCGCCACTGGGGCCGCAACGCCGCCAGCGCGATGAATGCCGCCACGCCGAGCAATACCAATGCAGCCATGCCGCGCAGCGCCCAGGCGGGGACCCGAATCAGGCTGGCGACGTCCGCCGCCCCCCATAGCAGTCCCATGGCGCCGAAGGCCGCCATGCCGAAGACGAAGGCGCCGGCATTGAATACCGCCGCCTGGGCCACCCGTCCGGCATCGGCACCGGCGGCCGTATACAAGCGCATCCTGACGGCGCCTCCCGTCAGCACGCCAAGACCGACGGTGTTGCCCAGCGCATAGGCGATGAAGGAAGTAAGCAGCACGCTGCTGCGCCGAAGTTGGACGCCCGCGTAGCGCAGGGCGGAGTCGTCATAGCCTGTCAGGACCAGGTAACTCAGTACGGTGGCCAGCAAGGACAGCAACAGATCGCGTGCCGGCGTGGCGGCGATCTGGTGCGCCACCTGCGCATAATGAACCTCCCGCAACACCCCCTGCAGGGCGAGGAACAGCATTGCGCCGAGCACCGCCGCAGCAGCGGCAACCAGCCAGCGCCGCCCTGTCGCCCGGATCGTCCCCGACTCTGCGGCCACCACGCTCCTCGGATAGCTCGCGCGGACCGCCTTTCAGCCCGCATGCGGCACATGCACGTGCCGCATCATTCTGCCCGCTCCATCAATGCCGCGGCATTACTTTATCGATATCTTGCGTTGCGCCCCTTCACGGCGTTGCGACCCCTTCACGGTCCCGGGTTGCCAACAACCTCGACAGTTGCTCGGCATGGTGACGTAGTTCATGCGCCGCCGTGGCTTCCCAATGATCGGCGCGCAGCATCGGTCCGACATAGAACAAATGCGGGCCCGGCCAGCCGTCGGCATCGATGACCGCGCCCTTCGGACCGGTGCGCAGTCCCAGACCCAGCGGGTCGGCGACGCATAGTCCGCATTGCAGCAAATTGCGCCATAGAGGCTCACGGGAACGAGCGATGGCATAGTCCGGACCAGTGCAATTGATCACCCGATCGAATACGCCGGAGTGAATCGAATCCGTGCCGCGCACTCGCCAGCTGATCTGGATACGATCGCCGCGGGTCTCACATCGTTGAATATGGCCCGCATGAACCTGCAGTCGCCTGGACTGGCGCAGCACGTCGATGCGCTGCACCATTGTCGGCGGCAAGCGATGGCGATAGGTATCCCAATGCGCGCGCAGGTGACGCAGGAAGCGCACTCGATCACGCTCGGGCATGCGCTGCCAGATGGTCGGGGCGAGGTTGCGCACGAAGGTGATCGCCTCGCGCCAGTCTCCGCCGCAGGATTCCGCCTCGTTGGCCAGCAGGCGTACCGCACGGGTCAGGCCGCGCAGCGAAGTCGACGCCGCCAGCAACAGAGCGTTGGCGTCGCCCTTGAATGCATCGGGCCGAAACGGCGTCTGGCGCGGCGGCACCAGACCGTGCCGCGACAAGGCATGCAACATCGGTGTGCGCTGCGGATCGCACGACGCCGCATTGATCACGTCCGCCGCGGTCAGGCCGGTGCCGATCAGCAGCACGTTCTGCGCCCGCGAATACTGTACGTCCATCGCCCAGGGATCGGCCGAATAGCCAGGGTGGTCCACGATGTTCTGGACCGCCGCCAGCGAGGCGGGCTTGGGGTTGCCCAGTGCCAGCACCACCTCGTCCGCCGTCAGAGTGCGCCCATCATCCAACTCCACCCGCAGCGGAAGATGCCGCTCGATGCGCCGTACATTGACCACTTCGCCCTGCAGGACATCCAGGCGCACATTACCCGGCGCGCTCAATTGCGCGGCCAGCAACACCTCTTCCAGGTACTCGCCATAGAGCGAACGCGGCAGGAAATCCTCGCCGGTGACGTTCGGCATGCGACGCTGGGCAAACTCCAGGAACTCCCGCGGCGCGGACGTCGCGGACATGCGGCTGGCCGGCACATTCAGCAAGTAAGGAAAGCGATGCCGCGCATAAGCCACGCCACGCCCCAGCTCCGGGGCCCGTTCCACCAGTACCAGCCGCGTCGGCCCAGCGGGCGGGCGCCGCAGCAGGTTCGAGGCAACCAGCGTCCCGCATAATCCGCCGCCGACGATCACGATCGTACGCGCCAAGCCCGACAAATTCTCTCTCCCCGCAACCAAACCCAAGACAGCCTAGGCGAAGCTCGGTATCAAGTAAGTAACAGCGGGGTAATGAGACGGATGTCGGTCGACGGACTACTCGACGACTAGTTTGTAGCCGGCGCCCGGCGCAGTCTGCAGCATCTGCGGCGACGCCGGATCCTGCTCGATCTTTTGTCGCAGCCGGTGCACCAGTTGCTTGAGCAACTGGCGATCGCTCGAACCCTTGTGCCCCCATACCTGCATCAACAGTCGATCGGAGCTGACCGTATGCCCAGCGTTCGCGACCAGCATCTGCAGCAAGCGCAGTTCGAGCTTGGTCAATCGCACCGGCGCCTGCTCGCCGATCTGCACGGTATGCTCCTGCAGCTCCAGCGTTACGCGCCCGGCCGCGAGCGGCGCCGAATTTTCCATGCCGGCGCGTCGCAGCAGCGCCTTCACCCGGGCCAGCAAGGTACGCGGGCTGAACGGCTTGGTGAGATAGTCATCCGCGCCCAGCTCCAGCGCGCGCACCAGATCACCTTCTTCACCACGTACCGTCAGCATCATTACCGGCACCCGCGACTTGGCGCGAATGGCCTCGCAGGCCTGGAACCCGCTGGTGCCCGGCATATTGATGTCCAGGATCACCAGATCCGGCGCCTCGGCTTCGAATGCACGAATCGCGCTCGTGCCATCGCTGGCCGTGACCACCAGGTAGCCAGCCTGTGACAGCGTGAAAGCGATCAGCGCCAGCAGATCTTTGTCGTCATCGGCGGAAAGTATTTTCATTCCAGAATCTAGTCCTGTGCGCTTGCCATGTTCGCTACGTCTCCTCCGACACCGGCAAAGTCACTTCGAAGCGCGACTTGCCATCCGCCGTACGCCGCGCGCCAACCGTACCACCGTGGCGGTCCACGATCGATTTCACTATCCACAGGCCCAAGCCCAGGCCGCCCGGCTCAGGCTCCTGTTCCGGACCGCGATAGAAGCGGTCGAAGATCGAGCCATTCTCTATCTCCGGCACGCCTTGGCCGGCATCCTCCACCCAGACTGTCACGACCCGCCCTTCGTGGCTCGCGCCGACGCCCACGATACTGTCCTCGGGCGCGAATTTGCTGGCGTTTCCGATCAGGTTGACGAACACCTGCGTCAGGCGCGGGCCGTCACCCTCGATATGCGGCAGATCCTGCGGCAGATCGAGGTGCAATTCCTGGTGTCGTTGCTTGAGCAGTGCGCCGATCAATGCCTCTGCGTCATCGATCACCTCCGCAATCGATACGCTCTGGCGCCGGATTCCCAACTGCCCCGATTCGATCCGTACGCTCTCGAGCAAATTGTCGATCAGGCGAGTGAGACGCAAGGTGCCGCGCTCCAGCGACAGTACCAGCTCCTTCTGCTGCTCCTTCGACACGGTATCGAAACCTTCGCGCAGCAACTCGATGGAGGCCAGCTGCGCTGCCAGCGGCGTGCGGAACTCGTGCGAGATGTTCGCCAGCACCGAGTCGCGGGCGCGGCGCACGCCTTCCAGCTCGGTCTCATCGCGGATGACCTGCACCTGCAGCTCATCCACCGGCGCCGCACTGGTGATGATGGTGGTGCGTGGCGCGCCATTGATCAGGTTCAGGCGCTCGGTCGCCTGCGCATTGCCCTCGGTCCGTGCGTGCACGATCGGACAGTTGGTGTCGCACGGACGCCGCCCATTCTCCAGGCAAGGCTTGAGCACATCACCGCAGAAGCGCCCGATGGCCTCATGCGCCTGCACGCCCAGCAAGCGCGCCGCCTGCGGATTCAAGTAACGAATCACACGGGACTTGTCGACGGCATAAACCCCCTCCACGATCCCACCCAGGACCGCCTGCGCTTCCGCCTCGCGGCGGCGCAAGGTGCCGGTGAGTTCGATCAGGTTGTTGCGCATGTCTTCCATGGTGCGCCCCAGCTTGCCGACTTCCTTGGTGCCACCGACCGGAATGGAGGTGGAGAAATCTCCCCGGCCGAGCTTCTCGGCGGCGTCCGTCAAGGTACTCACCGGCCCCGTCACCTGACGGCCCAGGATCACACCCGCCAGGACCGCCATGGCTGCCAGAATGATGGCGGTCAACAACAGGCGCTTGACCAGGCCGCCAACCGAGGCATCGATCTGCGCCGACGGCAGCCTCGCCTCCAGCAAGGCGATGGCTTCACCGGTGGCGGCGAAGATGGGGAAACTGGCGGCGTACAGGTCCAACTCGTTGATGCGCATCACGGCGGAACGTCCGTCCGACAGTCCGGCCGAGTGCAGCCGCGTGAACGCATCGACCTTCTTCTCTTCCACGAAACGACGGTAATTGACCAGGCGGATCTCGACGCCGACCCGCTCGCTGAGCGCCTCGGCCATGCGCTGGTCGAATATCCGCGCCACATAGACGCGGCGGCTGGTCGCACCGCCGACCTGCGCCGAGGCGCCCAGCAGCGCGAACTGCCCGGCAGGGTCGACCACCATGAAACGCTCGCCCTGCTCCGCGGCGGACGCCGCGATCTGCACCCAGGACAGATCGACGCCGGCCTGTGCAATCAACGACTCGCCTTCGAACACCGCGCAGGAGGCAATCGTCTCGGTATTGCAGGAGCGCCGCAGGTAGGGACCGATCGCCGAGGACTGGCGATCGGCGAGCAGGCGCTGGAACGTCTGCCGGTCGGCAACGCTCTTGGCCTGGGTCAGGGCGTCCTCGGCATAGCGCCGGATATCCTCGCGCGCCATCGCCCCGGCCAATTGCACGCGCGATTCGCCCTGTTGATTCGCCAGGTCGCGCAGCGAGCCGATGGCCGAAATCGAGATGCCGCCGACCACCAGCACCACCACCGCAACATTGATTGCCGCGATCCAGACACCCAGGCTGGCGCGCGAAGTATCGAACTGCAAGCGGTCGATGAATTCCTGGATCCGTTCGAGCATAGGGACGTCTAGTGCCTCTGGTATCCCGTGCGCCACTCCACCAACGACTTGATGACCAGTGTCGCAACGGCCAGCAGGGTCAGCAGCGAAGCCACGGCGAAGGCGCCCACGAAGTTGTACTCGTTATATAGGATTTCCACATGCAAGGGCATCGTGGTCGTCAGCCCGCGGATGTGGCCGGAGACCACCGATACGGCACCGAACTCGCCCATGGCGCGCGCGTTGCACAGGATCACCCCGTACACCAGACCCCAGCGGATCTTGGGCAAGGTGACGTGGAAAAACGTCATCAGGCCGCCGGCGCCGAGCGTGATAGCCGCTTCCTCCTCGTCGTTGCCCATCTGCTGCATCAGCGGAATGAGCTCGCGCGCTACATAGGGGAACGTCACGAACATCGTCGCCAGTATGATGCCCGGGAGGGCGAAAATGATGCTGATGTCGTGTTCCTGCAGCCACAGGCCGAACCAGCCCTGCATACCGAACAACAGCACGTAGACCAGCCCTGAGATGACGGGCGACACCGCGATCGGCAGATCGATCAAGGTGATCAGCATGCTCTTGCCGCGAAACTCGAATTTCGCGATCGACCAGGCCGCGGCGATGCCGAAGAGGGTATTGACCGGCACCACGATCGCCGCCACCGTCAGCGTCAGGCGGATCGCCGCCAGGGTGTCGGAGTCCTTGAAACTGTCGAAATAAAGCGCGAAGCCCTTTTCCAGCGCGGTGGTGAACACGATGGCCAGCGGCGCGAACAGCAGCGCCGCCAGGAACGCCAGCGATACGGTGATGAACAAGCCCTTGACGATCGAGCTTGCGATCGTGCGCCCCGGACGGCTGGCGAGCTCCGCCAGCAATGCTTTGGAGGGACCACTGGCCATCTAGCGTCCCGCGGCGACGACGCGCCGGCGGCCCCAGGTCTGCAACAGATTGATCGATAGCAGCATGGCGAACGATATCACCAGCATGATGAACCCCAGCGCCGCGGCACCCGCGTAGTCGAACTGCTCCAGCTTGATCACGATCAGCAGCGGCGTGATCTCGGTCTTCATCGGCAGATTGCCGGCGATAAAGATCACCGATCCGTATTCGCCGATCGCGCGCGCGAATGCCATCGTGAAACCGGTAGCCAAAGCGGGCATGACGGTCGGGAAAATGATACGGCGGAAAATGGTGAACCGTCCGGCGCCCAGCGTTTCCGCGGCGTCCTCCAGGTCGCGTTGCACTTCGATCAATGCCGGCTGCACCGAGCGCACCACGAACGGCAGGCCGATGAGCGTCAGCGCGACCACGACGCCGATCCAGGTGTACGCCACCTTGATGCCGAAAGGCGCGAAGTACTGGCCGATCCAACCGTTCTCGGCGAACACCGCCGTCAGCGCAATGCCCGATACGGCAGTGGGCAAGGCGAACGGCATGTCGATCAAGGCATCGATCAACTTGCGTCCCGGGAATTCATAGCGCACCAGAGTCCAGGCGATGATGAAACCGAATACTCCGTTGAGCGTCGCCGCCAGGAACGAGGCGCCAAAGCTCAGGCGATACGAGGCGAGCGAACGTGGGTCCAACAGCACGTCCACGAAGTCGTTCCAGCCCATGGTCGCCGTCTTCATGACCAGCGCGGTGAGCGGAATCAATACGATCGCCCCCAGAAAGAACGTCGTGAAGCCGAGCGTCAAGCCGAACCCCGGCAGGACCGATGGGGCGCGCATGGCAGCGCTCATGTCGTACCGGCCGGGATGGACATCATGGTATTTGTTTTCACGATCGGCGCGTACCAGCCAAGCTGTGGGGATCCATCGCTGCGGGTTCCTTATCTGGACAGGCCGTAGATGCGATCGAAGATCGCGTTGTCGGCGAAGTGATCCGTGTAGGCCTGATTCCAGCCGCCGAATATCTCACCGATCGTGAACAACTCGAGTTGCGGGAACTGCTCGCGGTAGCGCTGCAGGAGCTCGGGATTACGCGGCCGGAAAAAGTGATTCGCCGCGATGCCCTGGCCCGCATCCGTGTACAGGTACTGCAAGTACGCTTCGGCTATCTGACGCGTGCCGCGACGATCCACGACGGTATCGACCACAGCAACCGGCGGCTCGGCCAGGATACTGATGGAGGGAATGATCAACTCCACCTTGTCCGGCCCCAGCGCGCGGATGGCGAGCAGGGCCTCGTTTTCCCAGGCCAGCAGCACGTCGCCGATCTCTCGCTGCACGAACGTGTTGGTCGAGCCGCGCGCGCCGCTGTCCAGCACCGGGACGTTGCGATACAAAGCCGCCACGAACTTCTCTGCTGCCGCCTCGGCGTTCTCGACCTCCTCAACCGATGCGGGATCGTCGAGCTTCGACCAATCGCCGCCGAGTTGCCGGTGCAGCTCCGCACCCCAGGCGGCCAGGTAGTTCCAGCGTGCGCCGCCGGAGGTCTTGGGATTGGGGGTGACGACGGATACGCCCGGCTTGACCAGGTCCGGCCAGTCCTTGATCTGCTTCGGATTGCCCTTGCGCACCAGGAACACGATCGTCGAGGTATACGGCGCGCTATTGTCGGGAAAGCGCGTTTGCCAGTTCGCGCCCAGGCGCTTGCCCTGACGCTGGATCGAATCGATGTCGTAGGCCAGCGCCAAGGTCACCACATCCGCGTCCAGTCCATCGATGACCGCGCGCGCCTGGCTACCCGATCCGCCGTGGGATTGCCGGATCGACACTTGCTGCCCGGTACGCGCCTGCCAGGCTTTGGCGAACTCCGCGTTCACGTCTCGATACAGTTCCCGCGTCGGATCGTAACTGACGTTCAGGAGCGTGACCTTGCGCGCCTCGCCCCCGTCCTCGCCCGCACCGCAGCCCGACAGCAACAATACGGCGCATATCAAGGCGCCACTGGGCGCGGCCAGGAAGCGCCGCGTGATCGAACGCCAGTCCGTGTGTCTGTTCATGCCGCACCCTCGTTGTCGCGCAGCGGCCGGTACACGATCATGCTCGGCAACGCAGTCGGCGCGGCGAACAACGGCCCGAAGGTCTCGCTCAGCTGCGCCAGATCCGAGATGCCGAGAATCAGCATCTGATCGGGCATCTCGTCCAGACGGTGCTGCAGTTCGACGGCGGGGGCGCCGAAACGCAGCTCGGTACGCATTTCCAGGCCATGCACCGCCTGTGCTTCGGAACGCGCATCCAGCAGCGTGCGCACCCCCAACGGGCGCTGCGCCTCGCTCGCACCCTCGGGCAGGATGCCCACATAGACCGCTTCCGCCGCAACATGCCGCAGCAGGCTGGCCGCGACCGCCAAGGTCGAGCGGCGCGCCACGTCGTCGGCCCAATGGATCAGTACACGCTGCGGCGCAGCCGCCTGGGAGGGCAGCACCAGAACTTCAGCCGCGCCATTGCGCAACACCCATTGAACATGGGTCGCCAGCTTCTGGTGGCCAGCAATCACCGCGACGCCGGCAATGCGCTCCTCGGCATCGCCATCGCACGCCAGCAGCGCCGGCTCCACTCGCGTGCTGACGCGCGTCTTCATGCGACCGGCCAGCTCGACCAGCAACGGATGCGCCGCCAGCCGCTCGGCTGCCGCCCGATCGGGTGCGCAAACCGTGTAGCTCGACAACGGCGTCGGCAATATATGAATGCGCCGCACGCCGATCGCCACCGACTGGCCGAGCACGGCCGGGAATGTGCGCTGTTCATGCTGGGTGCGCGTCACGTCCAGCAAGGCGGCGGGCGCCCCGTCCGCCGCTCCGTTCGCGCTGGCGATGTGCGCCTCCGCCGCGCCGCTGGTCATGCGCACGCGCAGCCGCTCGTAGGCACCAGTGAACACTTGCTCCTCGATGAGCCCACTGGCGATGTAGGTGGTGGAGAGGTTGTCGCGCGTGGGTGCGAGTTCGACTTCCTCGGGCCGCAATACCGCCACGACCTCGTGTTCGCGATCGCCCTCCGGCTTGTCCGCGCCGCGCACATTGACCGGCGTCGCATCGAAGCGCAGGCCTTGCGTCGTCTGGCGCGCCAGCAGCAGGTTGGCGGCGCCGAGGAAGGTCGCCACGAACCGGGTCGCCGGGCGAGCGTACAACTCATCCGGCTTGCCACTCTCCAGCAGCCGGCCAAGGTTCATGACGCCGATCCGATCGGCCAAGGCAAACGCCTCTTCCTGATCATGCGTGACCAGCACGGTCGTGATGTTCAGCTCGCGCTGCACCTGCCGGATCGTGCGCCGCAGTTCTTCCCGGATCTTCGCATCCAAGGCGCCGAAAGGCTCATCGAGCAACAGCACCTGCGGCTTGTGCGCCAGCGCACGGGCAACCGCGACGCGCTGCTGCTGGCCGCCCGACAGCTGCGTCGGCAGGCGGTCGTCCATTCCTTCCAGCGCCACCAGCCGCAGCAGTTCCTTGCGCCGTGCGCGGCGCTCGGCCGTCTTGGCGCGACGCACCCGCAGGGCGAACTCGATGTTGTCGCCGACCGTCATATGACGAAACAGCGCGTAATTCTGGAACACCAATCCTACGCCTCGACGGCGGGCGGACAGGTGCGTCACGTCATTGCCGTGCAGCGCGATCCGGCCGTGATCGACGCCGGTCAGGCCAGCGATCGCACGCAGCAGCGTGCTCTTGCCACTGCCACTGGGACCGAGCAGCACATAGAATTCGCCTTCGCCGACATCCAGCGACACGTCGTTGACTACCGGCGAGCCCTGGTATCGTTTCGTGATTTGATCGAGCGTAATTGACATCGTCTGTTATCGGTCGAATCCGAGCGTTCTGGGCGTGGACATCATCCATCGAGGTGACATTATGGACATCTTCCGCCTCGACACGGACTGTTCCTGCCATGGCGGACCGGACGCCCGGGACGACCGGCCAGCGGGACGCTTTCGACGAAACGCCTTCGACATAGCTGGCCTTGCGAGCCTCGGACCCATCAAACGCAAGGACATTCGACCTCCTCGCCTGCCGATCCGACGCCGTGAGGGGGTCGGAGCTTACCGGCCGGCGGTGATAAGGTCAGTATTGGCCGGGTTACAAAACGGTTATATAAGACTATGAATTTGTCCTATGAAAAGCTCGGTTCGTTCTATCTGGGCCGTGAGGTCGACCCGGCGAGCGGCCAGGACCGCCCGGATCCACTGCTGTACGACTCGCGCGATCTGACCACTCATGCCGTCTGCGTCGGCATGACCGGCAGCGGCAAGACCGGATTGTGCCTGTCATTGCTGGAAGAGGCGGCGATCGATGGCATCCCGGCCATTGCGATCGATCCGAAAGGGGACCTGGGCAATCTGCTGCTCACCTTCCCCCGATTGCTCGCCGAGGACTTCGCGCCCTGGGTCGATCCCGGCGAAGCAGCCCGCAAGGGCATGGCTGCAGAGGATTTTGCCGCCAAGACCGCGCAAGACTGGCGCCAGGGGCTGGCGGATTGGGACCAGGACGGCGCGCGCATCCAGCGTTTGCACGATGCCGCCGAGCTTGCCATCTACACCCCGGGCAGCGACGCCGGGCGTCCCTTGTCGGTGCTCAGCTCCTTCGCCGCGCCGCCGGCAGCATTGCGCGCCGACAGCGGCGCGCTGCGCGAGCGCATTGCCTCCAGTGCATCGGGGCTGCTGTCCCTGGCCGGCATCGATGCCGACCCGATCAAGGGCCGTGAACATATCCTGCTGTCCACGCTCTTCGACCAGGCCTGGAGCGCCGGCCGCGACCTGGACCTGCCGGCACTCATCCAGGGGATCCACAAGCCGCCGTTCGACAAGGTGGGCGTCTTCGACCTGGAAACCTTCTACCCGGCCAAGGACCGGTTGCAGCTCGCCATGTCGCTGAACAACCTGATCGCGGCGCCTGGCTTCGCCGCCTGGATGCATGGCGAACCCTTGGACATACAGCGGCTGCTGTTCACTCCGGCGGGCAAACCACGAATCGCGATCATCTCCATCGCGCACCTCAACGACGCCGAACGAATGTTCGTCGTCACCTTGCTATTGGGTGAAGTCGTGGCGTGGATGCGGCGCCAATCGGGCACCTCGAGCCTGCGCGCCCTGCTTTACATGGATGAGATCTTCGGCTACTTCCCGCCCACCGCCATGCCGCCTTCGAAGCTGCCGCTGCTGACCCTGATGAAGCAGGCGCGGGCGTTCGGACTCGGCGTCGTGCTCGCCACCCAGAATCCTGCCGACCTGGATTACAAGGGGCTGTCGAATGCGGGAACCTGGTTCATCGGCCGCCTGCAGACCGAGCGCGACAAAGCGCGGGTGATCGA
>JBEBRC010000065.1:0-14481 GCA_040395055.1 Steroidobacter denitrificans | reverse complement strand
GTATGGGAGGAGGGCATGGCGATACCGAAGGCGCTATAGAAATCCGGCCAGCGCGCCAGCGCGCCGAGCAGGGCCAGGCCGCCCAATCCTACGATCAGGGAAAGAATCAATCGCCAGCGCACATGGTGCAGGCGGAAGTGTCCCAGCTCATGCGCCAGCACCGCCTCGACTTCCGCGGCCTGCAGGCGCTCGACCAGGGTGTCGAAGAACACGATGCGCTTGTGGCGTCCGACGCCGGTGAAATAGGCATTGCCATGCACCGAGCGGCGCGAACCGTCCATGACGAAGATCCCCTGCGAGGAGAAGCCGCAGCGCTCCAGCAAGGCCTCGGTGCGCTGCTTGATGGACTCATCTTGCAGAGGAGTGAACTTATTGAACATGGGGGCGATGAAGGTCGGCCAGGCCCAGGTCATCAGGATGGTGAAGGCGACCCACACCACCCAGGCGTACAACCACCACAGGGCGCCGGCGCGTTGCATCAGGAACAGGATGATCAATATCAGCGGTCCGCCGAGCAGCACCCCCAGCAGCGTGCTCTTGAGCAGGTCCGCCACGAACAGGCCGGGTGTGGTGCGGTTGAAGCCAAAGCGTGCCTCGATGCCGAACGTACGCCACACCGACAGCGGCAGGTTCAACAGCGACAACAGCAGCAAGGTGGACAGCACGACCGCCGCGCCGTGCCAAAGCTCCGGCAGTTCGATCCCGCGCCAGGCCTGGTCGATCAAGTGGATGCCTCCGCCAAGGGTCAGCAGCAGCACCAGGCAGGTGTCCAGTATCACATCCCATCGATCCAGGCCGGCGCGAGCGACGGTGTAGTCGGCCGCCTTCTGGTGGGCGGGCAGATCGATCTGCGCGGCGAATGCTTCGGGAACCTGGTTGCGATGCCGGCGCACCGCTGCCACCTGGCGTTGCGCCAGCCAGCTACGAGTGAAGGTTGCGACCAGCAGCAGAAAAACGAACAGCCCGGCGAACCAATGCATGAGTAGGCTCTCGCGGCCCGCCCACCGAGCGTGCCGAACCAGGCAGATCGATGTCAGGCAGGCCGACTTTGACAGGAGGAACCAGCCAGTTCGACTGGAGGACCAAAAGGGCGTTACACGCGGCCACTGTAACGTCAGCTGTTATCATGCCGCAATGACACCGATTCAGACAGGCAGAGCAACACAGTGAGCGACCGCGACCCAAGCCGGCTTATTTGGATCGATCTGGAGATGACGGGCCTCGATACCCAACGCGACCATATCATCGAGATCGCCACGGTCGTTACCGACAAGTATCTCAACACCTTGGCCGAGGGACCGGTGCTGGCGATCCACCAGAGCGATGAAGTCCTCGATGGGATGGATGACTGGAATCGCAGGCAGCATGGCGGCTCCGGACTGGTGGCGCGGGTGCGCGCCAGCCACATCAGCGCCCAGGAGGCGGAGCGCCAGACGCTCACGTTCCTGAGCCGGTGGGTCGAGGCGGGCAGCTCACCGATGTGCGGCAACAGTATTTGCCAGGATCGGCGCTTCATGGCGCGCGAGATGCCGGCGCTGGAGCGCTACTTCCATTACCGCAACCTGGATGTCAGCACCTTGAAGGAGTTGGCGCGCCGCTGGGCGCCGGAGGCCTACAGCGGCTTCCACAAGAGCTCCACGCACCTGGCGCTGGATGACATCCGCGATTCGATTCGCGAGCTGGCGCACTACCGTACGACCTTCCTGCGCGTGCAATGAAGCCTTACTCCCCGGCCAGCGAGCGCAATCGCGAACCTGTATGGGAGGTGTTGCGGCAGGTCTTCACGGCGCCGGGGGTAGTGCTCGAGATCGGAGCGGGCACCGGGCAGCATGCGGTCTATCTCGCGCAGCGCCTGGCGCACTTGGAATGGTTTCCGACCGACCGGGCGCAGCACCTGGCGGGGATCGAGGCATGGGTCCAGGAGTCGGGGCTTTCCAATCTGCACCCACCGGCGCAACTGGACGTACGCGACGCCCGGTGGGCGATCGAACGGGCGCGTTATGTCTTTACCGCCAATACGGCGCACATCATGAGTTGGCCCGAGGTCGAGCTGATGTTCGCTGGCGTGGCGCGGGTCCTGGAGCCCGAAGGCATGTTTTGCCTGTACGGCCCGGTCAATCGCAATGGTCGATTCACCAGCGAATCGAACCGGGAATTCGATGAGATGCTGCGGGCGCGCGATCCGGCAATGGGACTGCGCGACGATCGTGCACTGATCGCATTGGGCGAAACCTGCGCGCTGGAGTGGGTGCAGGATCATCCCATGCCGGCGAACAACCGCCTCCTGGTATGGAGGCGGGTGTCCGGACGGGATCAGGGGCGCGGGGCTACTTGAGCTCGGCCCCTGCCAGGAACAGCCAGGTCTCCACCACCGTATCCGGGTTCAAGGACATGCTCTCGATGCCTTGCTCGACCAGCCAGCGTGCCAGGTCGGGGTGATCCGAGGGTCCCTGGCCGCAGATGCCGATGTACTTGTTGGCCTTGCGGCAGGCATCGATCGCCATCTTGAGCAATATCTTGACCGCATCGTCGCGCTCGTCGAACAGCCGGGCGATGACGGCCGAGTCGCGATCCAGGCCAAGCGTGAGCTGCGTCATGTCGTTGGAGCCGATCGACATGCCATCGAAGAATTCCAGGAAGCGCTCCGCGAGCAGGGCATTGCTCGGCAGCTCGCACATCATGATGACTTTCAGCCCGTTCTCGCCACGTCGCAGGCCGTTTTCCGCCAGCAGCGCCGTGACCTGCTCGGCTTCCTTCAGGGTACGAACGAAGGGCACCATGACCTGCACGTTCGTCAGCCCCATCTGCTCGCGTACGCGTTTGAGGGCGCGGCACTCCAGCTCGAAGCAGGGGCGGAAGGTCTCGTCGATGTAGCGTGAGGCGCCGCGGAAGCCGAGCATCGGGTTTTCTTCGTGCGGCTCGTACTGTCGCCCGCCGATCAGGTTGGCGTACTCGTTGGACTTGAAGTCCGACAGGCGCACGATCACCGGTTCGGGGGCGAACGCCGCGGCGATGGTGCCGATGCCCTCGCACAGCTTGTCGATATAGAAGCTGACCGGATCCGCGTAGCCGTTCATCTGGCGCTGGATCGTCTGCTGCAGCTCGCGCGGCAGCTTGTCGAATTCGAGCAGCGCGCGCGGATGCACGCCGATCATGCGATTGATGATGAATTCCAGGCGTGCCAGGCCCACTCCCTTGTGCGGGATGCCGGCGAAATCGAAGGCACGGTCGGGATTGCCGACGTTCATCATGATCTTGGTATCGATCGCCGGCAGGGCATCGAGCGCGATGGTCTTTTGCTCGAACGCCAGGGCGCCCTCGTACACGTAGCCGGTGTCGCCCTCGGCGCAGGAGACGGTGACTTCGGTGCCTTCGCGGATGGTTTGCGTAGCATCGCCGCAGCCCACGACTGCCGGGATGCCCAACTCGCGGGCGATGATGGCGGCATGGCAGGTGCGTCCGCCGCGATTGGTGACGATGGCCGCGGCGCGCTTCATGACCGGCTCCCAGTCCGGATCGGTCATGTCGGCGACCAGGACATCGCCACTTTGCACGCGCGCCATTTCCTTCACGTCGCGAATGATGCGCGCGGGGCCCGCCCCGATGCGCTGGCCGATCGAGCGGCCGCTGGCAATCACCGCCGAGCGCCTGCCCTTGAGCGCGTAGCGCTGCACCACACGGCCGGCGCGGCTTTGTACCGTTTCCGGACGAGCCTGCAGGATGTAGAGCTTGCCGCTCTCGCCATCCTTGCCCCACTCGATGTCCATCGGGCAGCCATAGTGCTCCTCGATGATCAGCGCCTGCTTGGACAGCTCGATGAGATCCTCGTCGCTGATCGAGAAGCGCTGCCGGTCCTCGGTGGGCACGTCCACGGTCGCCACGCGTTGCTTGGGATCGTCGCAGTAGACCATCTTGATGGCCTTCGCCCCGAGCGTGCGGCGCAGGATCGGAGCCTGCCCGGCGCGCAATGCGGGCTTGTAGACATAGAACTCATCCGGGTTCACCGCTCCCTGGACCACCGTTTCGCCCAGCCCGTAGGAGGCGGTGACGAACACCGCATTGCGAAAACCGGAATCCGTGTCGAGCGTGAACATCACGCCGCTGGAGCCGAGATCCGAGCGCACCATGTACTGGATGCCGGCGGACAGCGCCACCTGGTCGTGGGCGAAACCCTGGTGTACGCGATAGGAGATTGCCCGGTCGTTGAACAGCGAGGCGAACACTTCGCGCACGCACTTGAGCAGGGCCTCGGTGCCGCGCACGTTGAGGAAGGTTTCCTGCTGGCCGGCAAACGATGCATCCGGCAGATCCTCGGCGGTGGCGGAGGAGCGCACCGCCACGGCGATATCGCGGCCGTCGCTCATGCGTGCGAAGGAGTCCAGGATGTCCCGTTCCAGCTGCGGCGGGAAGGGAGTCGTCTGCACCCATTCGCGAATCCTTGCGCCGACCGTGGTCAGCTTGTCGACATCATCGACATCCAGTGCGGCGAGTTCCTTGGAAATCCTGGCATCCAGCCCCTGGTGCCGCAGGAAGTCGCGATAGGCTTGTGCGGTGGTCGCGAAGCCATCGGGCACGCTCACGCCCAGATTGGCCAGATGGCTGATCATCTCGCCCAGGGAGGAATTCTTTCCGCCCACGGTATCGATGTCGTGGCGACCGAGTTTTGCGAAGGCTACGGTATAAGCACTCAAAGCATATCCTCTTGATGCAGTTCGCCAGCGGCTGCAGGCGGCAGCCGCGGCGCTCGTATACTGCTGCGATTCCTCTCATGGCCACAACGCATGACCTGGCTCTCAGGGCCCCGCCGCCGCTGCGTATGACCACAACTCATGACCTGGCTCCTCGCCCGCATGCCGGTATGGGCTTGCCCGCTTGTCGTCGTGGTCCTTGACCCAAGCCTCGCACTTGCCATGGACGCCGCTGAGGTGGAACACTCGAACGTTGAGACACGCCCAGGGCGGTCGGCGTGCGCGCCCGATCAGCAACTGCCATGACACGACAGCATGACACGACTATAGACAATGGATAGACGAACGGTATTTTTCGTATCCGACCAGACCGGTGTGACAGCGGAGACAATGGGTCACAGTCTGCTGACGCAGTTTGACGGGCAGGCGTTCAGACAAGTGACTTTGCCATTTATCTCCACGGTTGACAAGGCGCAGGAGGCGGTGCGCCGCATCAACGCCACCGCCGAAGACGAGGGTGTGCGACCCGTCATTTTCAGCACCTTGGTACAGGAGGACATGCGGGAAATCATCAAGCACGCCAATGGCCTGCTGCTGGATTTTTTCGACGCCTTCCTGGGCCCGCTGGAGGAGGAACTGAAAGTGAAGTCCTCCGAGGCCCAGGGCAAGGCCCATGGCATGTCCGACATCGGCGCCTATACCCTGCGCATCAATGCGACCAACTTCGCCTTGGCCAACGACGATGGGGCGATTACACGCGATTACGATCGCGCGGACCTGATCCTGGTCGGCGTATCGCGCTCGGGCAAGACGCCCACCAGCCTGTACATGGCCTTGCAGTATGGCATTTTCGCGGCAAATTATCCGTTCGCGGACGAGGAGTTCGAATCCGGGCGGCTGCCGCAGGCGCTGGCCAAGTACCGCAGCAAACTCTACGGGCTGACGATCGCACCGGAGCGCCTGCAGCAGATCCGCCACGAGCGCCGCCCCAACTGCCGTTATTCATCGTCCTCCCAGGTCGACTACGAACTGCGCACCACCGAGGCGCTGTTCAGGCGCTACGACATCCCTTTCATCAACACCACCGAATCCTCGATCGAGGAGATCGCGAGCCGCATTCTGGACAGTACCGGACTGGAGCGTCGATTGCGTCCGTGACACAAGTCTCATCGGGCTGGCCGAAGCTAAAAAATGCTGTGCTATATTCGGCCCATGCTAGTAGAGGCCTTCCAAACCGATACCAATTGCACAGTCAGCTGGCGTGACCGTCCGGGCAGCTTCGTCAGCCTGATGACATTGTACGAGAGCAACTACATTCGCCTGGCATGGCTGGTGCCGAACCTGGACTCGATCGAGCCGCAGCAGACCTCGATGGTGGAGGGCGACTGTCCCTTGTACCTGGGAGTCGAGGATAGAAGTCGCTACACCACGACCTTGCGGCTCACCTATGTGTTCGACGAACAAGGCGAGTCGGTGGCCGATCCCGATCTGCGAGTCCGCATCTATCATGATGCGCACCTGGCCGAGGCGCAGTCCTGCGCTCGCTGGCACCGTCATTCGATGCTGGAGTCCATACGCTCGCAGCTGGCGCGCGACCTGGGCGATCGCTGGCGGCGCAACATCATGTTGAACAAGTGGCTTGACTACTGCGTCGAGCGTGGACACCGTTTTCCCGGCGCGTCATCTCCTTAGAGTCGCGCTCTGACGAATGAGCATTTCCGACCGGCTGAATGGTTTTCGTCAGCTTCTTCCGGGCACGCGCCCTGCCGCGCAGGACGAGCGGCTGCTGCAGCTGTATTGGAATCGAGCCGAGCTGAAGAAAGAGCTGTCTCGCCTGCAGGGCGAGCAGTACGCATTGCTCGATCGCCTGCGCACCCAGGAGGGCGCGACGGCGCGCGCCCTGGAGCAGCTGAAGGTGCTGGAGGAGCATCTGGGCAAGCCCGAAGCCGCAATCCATGCGCTGGTTTATTTTCAGTTGCGGGCATTGTGGCGCCATGCCTCGGCGAAGCTCGGGCGCTTCGCGCAACAGCTGCATCGGCAGCAGGCCGATCGCGAGCATCGGCGGCAGTTGATCGAGTTCGACCAGCAGCGGCGGCGCGAGCTGGCGGAGTTCGATCGGCGCATCCAGGACGCGCGCTCCAAGGCGGATATGCTGGAGGCGCAATTGAAGCTGATGGATGCCAGGCTGGGGACGATGCGCGGTTTCTGGAATTATTTCCGCCGCCGCCGCCTGGGCGAGGAACTCGAGGCCGAGCGCGCGCGATGGGATGCCGCGGCCACCGACGTGACGGATCTTTGCGACGATCGCGCGGACCTCGAGGCCACGCCGCCGCCGCCATTCGAGGGGATCTCGGTCGATGGGCGGCGTATCGTGAACACTGCCGTGATCGCCTATGCCCAGCAACTCACCGCCTCTTTGTCCGAGCGCGGCCTGGCGATGCTGGCCAAGGAAACCACGACCAAGCGCTTGTACGACGTCAATTACGGCGCGCGGGAGGACTGCGCGCGGCTGATGACGCTGCTGCAGGATGCGCTCGCAATGCTCCAGGATGAGAACGAACAGCTCGCCGGGCTGAAAGCGCGCACCGACATGCTGCGCGCGAATGCAAGCTATCGCAGCGATGCCGACACGGTGCCGCTCACCGATTCCATCGGCACCTTGCCGCCGCCGTCGGCGCCGGTCTCGGGGCTGGAAACGGCGAATCGTTCCGGCGCCAACGTGCTGGTGGACGACTACTGGGACTTGTACCAGGCCCTGCTGCCGTAGGGCGCCCGCGGCGGCCGCCGCAACCATCCATGTCGGCCGCCGTCATCGATGGCGCAATCCGCACCGGGTCCACGCTTGCGCTCAGGATCCGATGCGGCTCGCGGCGCCGTGGCGGGTCAGGGCTTGGCCGCGCTCGATGAGGCCTCGGGCTTCAGCCGCGTCAGGTACTGGTCGCCCATGGCGCTCAGATCAGCCGCGATCTGGGCCGTCTCGGCCAGCACCGCATCGGGAGGCTCCGCCCCTTCCGCATTGAGGTCCGCCAGCTTGGCCAGTGGCTCCTGGCCGCTGGCCGCGCGGCGCTCGTTCTCCCGCGCCAGGCGATCTTTTTCCAACTGCTCGCGCTCGGTGATGCGAGTCTTCAGGTTCAACGAAACCTGCTTCTGGGCGCGCAATTGGGCGAACGAATCCAGGTTCGCGAGCAACAGCCGGAAATCCGGATCCGTGGCGATGCGCTGCGCATGCGCATCCTCGAGCTGCGCCACGGCCTGGCTCAACTGTGTCTCGGCGCCGAACTTCACCGGCCGGATACGATCCCAGGGCAGGGCGCTTTCCCGGGTGCTTTCGCCCACGTCTTCAAGGCTGATCGCGGTCGGCATGGTGATGTCCGGCTGCACGCCGCGGTGCTGGGTGCTTTCGCCCGTGACGCGATAATACTTGCCGATGGTGACCGTCAGCTGGCCGAATCCGGGATCGGGGCCCAGGGCGTAGCGATCCAGCGGATACAGGTTCTGCACCGAGCCCTTGCCGTAGGTCTGCTGTCCGACCACCAGGCCGCGTCCGTAGTCCTGGATCGCCGCGGCGAAGATCTCCGAGGCGGAGGCGCTGAAGCGGTCGACCAGGACGATCAGCGGACCGTCCCAGGCGGTGTTCGGCTCCGGATCGTCGAGCACCTCGACCCGGCCACCGGTCTCGCGCAGCTGCACGATGGGGCCGGCGGGGACGAACAGGCCGGACAATGCGGTTGCCTCGGTGAGGTGGCCGCCGCCGTTGCCGCGCAGGTCCATGACCAGGGCATCGACGTTTTCCTTCTTGAGTTCCTCGATGAGCTTGTGCACATCGCGCGTGGTGCTGCGATAGTCCTTGGCGCCGGAGGATTTGGCCTCGAAATCCTGGTAGAAGCTCGGCACATTGATGACGCCGACGGTCAGTTCACGCTCGCCGCGCTTGATCTTGCGCACTTCCTTCTGCGCCGCCTGCGCATCCAGCGTCACTTTGTTGCGTACCAGCTCGAGTTCCTTTTCCGTCGAACCGGGCGCGGCGCCCGCGGGCAGGATCTGCAGCCGCACGCTGGTGCCGACCTTGCCGCGGATGAGCTGCACCACATCGTCGAGGCGCCAGCCGACGACGTCGACCAGCTTGCCGCTGCGGCCCTCGCCGACGGCGATGATGCGATCGTTGGCGGTGAGCGTGCCATTGGCGGCGGCCGGACCGCCGGGCAGGACATTCAGCACCGTGACGTAGTCGTCCACCAGTTGCAGGGAGGCGCCGATGCCCTCGTAGGACAGGCTCATCTGGATGCGGTATTCCTCGGAATTGCGCGGCGAGAAGTAGCTCGAATGCGGATCGAACACATGCGCGAACGAATTCATGAACACTTCGAAGATGTCGTCGCTGGTGACCTGTTCGGTGCGCTTGAGCACCCGCTCGTAGCGCTTGTGCAGGATGTCGCTGGCTTCGGCCCAGCTCTTTTCGGTCAGCAGCAGCGAGACGGCGTCGTTCTTGACGCGCTTGCGCCAGATCTCATCCAGCTCCGCGGACGACTTGGCCCAGGGAGACTTGGCGCGGTCGAATTCGAACGACTCATCCAGGGAGAAGTCCGGCTCCTGCTTCAGCAATTCCAGGGCGTGCGACACCCGCTCGCGGTTGCGCACCTGAAAACGGTTGAAGATGGCAAACACCGGTTCCAGCCGGCCGGCGACCACGGCATCATCGAGCTGATAGCGGAAACGTTCGAACTCCGCGATGTCATCGGCCAGGAAATAGCTGCGCGAGCCATCGAGCTGCTCGATGAAGCGATCCAGCACCAGGGAGGACACCGGATCGTTGATCGGCGACTGGCGATAGTGCGAGCGCTCGATGACATTGCTGACCAGCTTGCTGACACGGCGCTGCCTCTCGGTGGGCGAGAGATCCTGCGCGCTGGCGGTTGCCACCGCCTTGGCGACCGGTGCCTGGGCGGTCCCGGCAAGCAGGCCGCATACCACCACCAATGCCGGCAGGCTGAACAGCAGCGTCCAGCGCCGCCGCTGGGCGCGGGCCGTGTCGGCCGAGGCGCGGGAGGGTTCGTGCGATGGCGGCTGGTACACTGTTTCACTTCCTCATCTGGTGGAGCCGGCCGGAGGGACCCGCAACGTAAAGGCGGCGGGTCGATTCTCGGCTGGTTCCCACTTCATTGTCGAACCATTCGTCGAGTCATTCTATGGACAAGGCTAGAGAGACCCCGCACCTTGATCAAGTACGCGCCGATCGCGCCTTGTCGCGGATGGGTGCGCGCCCACGCTGGCTCACGGAGAGCCACCCTGTGACACATGGGCGCAATGTGCCCAATATTCAAGCCGAGGACTAGCCCCATGCGTCCCTTGCACGTACTTAATGCGATCGTGTTCGGGTCCGCCGTCGCGATCACTTTCGGACTGGTTGGCGTATTGATCATATTTTCGGTGCTCAAAGGGCAGTATCCCCAGATGGGCACCGAGTTTCCGGGCTTGTTGCGCAGTGGGGCGCTGTTTGCCTCATTGGCCATCGTGGCAGGCGCCAGTCTGTTCGCCATGCTGAAGGAATTGCACTGGCGCTGGCTGGCGCAGGCAGCCATGTGGCTGGTGGTGGCGGGCATCGGCTACTTGTACTGGCCGCAGTAGGTCTTTGCACAGGAGGGAATCCCGCAAAAGCCTGTGGGATGGCGCGCAAGCCCGGCGGGGGTGTCGTCAAGTCAGCGACGGCTGATGCGCTCCCACTCGTGATGCCGCTTGAAGGCGCCGCTGTTGTAGGGGTCGAACCCTTGGCTCGACGGCGCCGGGCCGGGCTTTTCGCCCTGCTTTTCCCCCGGGGTACTGCGGGCGTCGTCCGCTGCGGCACGAGCGGGGTTCGGGGAGCCCCTCGGGTTGGAGGCGGCCGTCACCGGCGGGTGGGTTGCCGGTTCATATTCTTCCTGGCGTGCCTTGTCGCGCCGGCCGAACCACTTGGCTAACCACATGGACGCTCCCGAAAACACAAAAAACCAACAGAATCTGTAGTAATTATGACCATGCAGACTACACCGTGTTCCGCTGTTCGAGATATCGGTGCGAGGGTCCGGCTGGCGTGATTGTGAAACAAATCACACCCGCTGGCGAGATGGAGTCTCAAGCACGGCCGAACTGACGTCGATTTGCTGCCCAGGAAGGCGTCGATACGGCCCATCCGGCGCCTCCTGCGCGCCCGGCGGGTCAATCCGAGCCGATGTGCGGCTCGATACGCTTGGATCGCCCCTGGTGGGGCGAGGGAGCGGCTCGGGACGCCCCGGAGGCGGCGGCAGGGCCTGCCGAAGCCGGTGAGGCTGGGCCTGAGGTCTTCCCGCTCGCGGCCGGCGCGGCGGCGGGTGGCTCCGCCAGGCCCGGCGTCACTCGTTGCGTGGCACCGCGATGGATCACCCCTGGATTCGCGCCCGTGACCGCCTGTCCGGGTAGCGGCCGCCCGGGGTCGGCCTGTGGCGGGCGGCCCCGTCCCGCGTTCGCCTGCGCCGGGTTCGTCAGCGTTGGGGTGGCGCGTCCCTGGGGTGCTGGCGAGCCACGGCGAGCGCCCGCGGCAGGACGGGGTGCCGCATCGTCGGCGTCGGCCCGGGGCGAGATGCCCAGAAATACAGCGCGCAGCAGGCTGATCAAGAGCAGCGGCCCGAGCGCGATGGCCCAGGCGCGGCCGGACGGCGTCGCCAGGTCGCCATAAAAGTCGGCATAGAAATCGCCCAGGCCGGCTCCCTCGCCATAGGGGCCGAGCAACAGGGTGCCGATGCCATAGATCAACGCCGGCAGCGCGAACAGCCCCAGCGCCAGCCACCCCGCGGCAAACAGCAGCTCGAAGCGCAGGCGGTGGCGGGTATCGGGTTCGGAATCGGGGAAAGCGGCGTCCGGGTCGGCAGCCAGGTCGGCGGAAGAGCGGTTCATGGGACCTCATCGAGTCTCGCCATCAGGCGTTGCAGGCAGGCGGCGCCGGCCGCCCCGGAGGGGCGAGCGCTGCCACGGGGCAGATCCTCGCTGCGATTGCTCCGCCGCGATGCCCGCCGCTCGCTATCATCGCACCCTCGAGTACGACGTGGCGAGGCTGGAATGATTTCCGATGAAACGGGTTCCGTGATACGCACCGCGGTGATTGGCGTGGGCTACCTTGGGCGTTTTCATGCGCAAAAATACGCCCAGGTGGCCGGCTCGAAGCTGGTTGCAGTGGTGGATGCGGATGCCGAGGCGGCCGGGCGGGTCGGCGCTGAGTTGGGCGTGCCGGGGCTGACGGACTATCGCGAGCTGTTCGGCCGGGTCGATGCCGTCAGCCTGGCCGTGCCGACGCCGCTGCATCATGCCATCGGCTGCGCGCTGCTGGAGCAGGGCATCGATGTGCTGATGGAAAAGCCCATCGCCACCACCCTCAGCGAGGCGCGCGAACTGGTGGATCTCGCCCAGGCGCGCGGCTGCATGCTGCAGGTCGGCCATCTGGAACGCTTCAATCCGGCCATCGTCGCCGCGGCGGACCGGCTCGCCGCGCCGCGCTTCGTGGAGTCCCATCGCCTGGCGCCGTTCAAGCAGCGCGGCACCGACGTCAGTGTCGTGCTCGACCTGATGATCCACGACATCGACCTGATCCAGGAACTGGTCGGCACGCCGATCGAGGGCATCGACGCCGTCGGCGCCAGCGTGTTCTCCGGCGAGATCGATATCGTCAATGCCAGGATCCGGTTCGAGGGCGGCTGTGTGGCGAACACCACCGCCAGTCGCATCAGTCTCAAGCAGGAGCGCAAGATCCGCATCTTCCAGGATGATGCATATCTGTCGGTGGATTTGCAGCAGAAGATACTGACCGTCATCCGCAAGAAGGATTCGGCGCCCGTCGAATCACCGGCCCAGGTGTCGATCGAGGAGGAATCCTTCGACCAGGGCGATGCATTGCTGGCGGAGATCGAGGCGTTCCTGCGCTGTGTGCGCGATCGCAGCGCGCCCATGGTCAGCGGCGAAGACGGCCTGCGAGCACTGCAGACCGCCTTGCGGATTACCGACCTGGTGCTGAAACCGGCTTCATGAGTGTGGTGCGTTCCAGCGAGCGCAGCGCACGACCCGCCACCTCCTTGCCCTCGCGCTGCATTCTCTCCAGGCTGATCGTGCCGCGTTCCAGCGCCAGCCGGCGGGCGAGGTCATCCAGGCTTGCGGCGTTCTTGGTGAGTTGGCGGATCTCGTCGTCGACTGCCTTCAGGGCCAGTACCGCGCGCGCGGTCGTGGGCCCGCTGGAGCGATCGGTGAACAAATTGGGAGAGCTGCGGGACCAGGTTCGCAGCTTCTCCATTGCTTCCGTATAGCGTCGCTCGCTGATGCCCCCGGAGCGTCGCAGCGTCTCGATCGAATAGAACTCCGCCAGGCCCTCGACGATCCAATCGCTTTCTTCATCGGAACGGATCCCGAGCGCGAGGTGGACCAGCTCATGCAGCAAGGTGCTGGTGCGATTCTCGCTGATCAGGGGGCGGTCCGAATGCAGGAACAATGACGCCGGCCCCGACAGTCCGCCGCGCCACATCGGATCGCCGGCGGTGACGATCAGCACCCGCTGCGGGAAGGTGGTGAACACCTCCAGCAAGTGCGGCAGATTCCAGTTCAGGAACGAGAGCATGTCCTGTCGCCGCGCGCTGTCGCCGGCAGGCGCGGCGACGATGGCATGCACCGGGCCGATCTGCTCGGCGCGAGTGCCGAGCTTGCCTACCAGCATCCATCCCAGCGGGCGGTCGAAGCGGCGCGCCGGGTCGTCGAATTCATAGCGGGCCTGGCCGACGGCGGCATACGGTGTGACCACCGACCAGTCCTGCGGCACGATGAACTCGACCGACGTGCGCGAGTAAAGATTGGGGCGCGCGGTGACGCTGGCGCGCGGGATGAGCTTGTCGGCGCGAAAGATGGCCCAGTTCTTGGTCATCAGCGAGTCGTAGCGCTTCGAGGAGCGTTCGTGATCGACCACGAAGCGATAGCGCAGCCTGGATTGCTTGCCTTGCGGCCGCCAGGTCGCGCTCGTGTCGCCGATCGTCAACGGATCGGTGGAGGTGAAATTCTTGTAACGTTTGCCGTCGATCCGCATTTCGATCCGGCTGGGCAGGCGCTCGCCGCTGAGATTGATCTCGACCTCGATCGTGCCCGATTGAGGATCGACCTGCGCCCGGTACGCCAGATCGTAGTACTCGCGCTCGGCAGCGGCGGCTGCCGCCAGCGACGGGATGGCAAATGCCAGGCTCATCAATAGCGGAACGAATAGTCTGTGTGTCATGGGCACAACGCATGGCGAACGGAATCGGTCCACAGTGTACCCCAGAGTTTGGATCGGAGTTTCGGTCGGCGTGTGTTGCGCGCGCAGTCCCGCGGTTTCGTTCGGCCCGCCGTTTCATTTCGCTGCGCCTGCCGCAGTACCCGTGCCGCGCGCCTGCTCTTGAAATCCGCGCGGTGCTCCCTATCTAGGATGCAAGGGCAACGGGCGGCCATCCAGGTCGATTGCCACCGCCAACCAGGAACTTTGTTACTGACCATATTCAGACCATTCGTTCAATCAACGGAGAACCCAACATGACTCTCGTACGCTACCAGCCCTGGAGCATGATCAATCAACTGCATGGGCACTTCGACCGCTTGTTCGATCAGGAGTTGCGCCGCGAATTCACCGGTGCGGCGGCGACCTCGGCCGCGATCGCCGATTGGATCCCGCCGGCCGACATCGCCGAGTACGCCGATCGGTTCGTGCTGCAGCTCGATGTACCGGGCGTGGACATTGCAACGATAGACATTACGCTGGATCGCGGCGTGCTGTCGG
>JBEBRC010000064.1:0-14509 GCA_040395055.1 Steroidobacter denitrificans | reverse complement strand
GGCCTTGCATCCCGACTTTCCGGGCCGCCTGGACGTCTCGGCGCAGGCCTCCGGAGCCGGCCTCGACCGGCGGGCGAACTTCGCACTCGCAGTGACGGAATTGAGTGGCAGCTTGCGTTCCGAGCCGGTAGCCGCTGGCGGGGAACTGCACCGGATTCGGACCGGGTGGCGTGTCCAGGATGCACACCTCGCCTTTGCCGACGCCCGCCTCGCGCTCGATGGCACGCTACAGGACACGCTCGACGTCCGTTGGTCGCTGCACGCTCCTTCGCTGAAGCAGCTGCTGCCGCAAGCGACGGGGTCGCTGGAATTCTCCGGCACGGCAGACGGCCTTCTGCGATCGCCGCACGTAGCGACCCGGGTTCGTGGCGCGGACCTGCGCTACCAAGGCTGGTCGGCCCGGGCGCTGCACATCGATGCCGATATCGACACAGCCGATGAACGTGCTTCCGAGTTGCGACTGCTCGCCCGCGGCATCGGCGCAGGGCAGCCGCTGATCGACACCTTGAGCATGACCGGCGAGGGCACGGTGGGCCAGCATCTCATCGATGTCGGCCTCACCGGCTTCGCGCCCAATTCCCGCGAAGCGGCGCCGCAGGCGCAACTGCAGGTCGCCGGACGCTTCGAGGAGCAGCGCTGGGACGCAACGCTGACGACGACCCGGCTGTCCACGGGCGCAGCAGATGAGCAGATCACGATTGCCGAGCCGGCCAGCGCCCTGGTGACTCCTGAGCGCGCCGCACTGAGCAACCTATGCCTGATCGTGGGCGCCGGCCGCCTGTGCGCCGACGGCGAGTGGGAGCGCGGCGGTTCCTGGCAAGGCGCGATAGCGGGTTACGAAATACCGCTGGCGATGCTGTTGCCGCCAGCCGCGGAAGCCGCCGAATATTCCGGGCGCATAGAGGGGCGCGTACGCGCCTTCGGCTCGGCCGGGCAGCCCTGGCAGGCGGAAGCCGGTATGCGCATCATCGATGCGGCCATCATCTACCGGCCGCAGGCGGCGGAACCTGAGACACTCAATCTGGGTACCGGTGGCCTGTCGGCGACGGCGTCGCTGGAGCGCATCGATTTCTCGTTCGGATTGCAGGCCTTCACCGATACCTATCTGTACGCGAACGCACAACTGCTGCGCGACGACAATGCCTTGATGCGTATGCCGCTGACCGGAAATGTACGCGCGCGCGCCGCCGATGCGAACATCCTGCCGCTGTTTTTTCCTGAGATCGATAACGCCGCAGGATTGTTCACGGCGAATGTCGAACTGGCTGGCACGCTCGCCATGCCCGAGGTGAATGGACGCCTGGAGTTGGCCAGCGGTGAGTTCGACTCCTATCGTGTGAACCTGGCCTTGCGCGAGCTGAACCTGATCGCCGAATTGACCCGCGACAGCCTGGGCATCCGCGGCACAGCACGCGCTGGCGAGGGCCAATTGGACATCAGCGGCAAGCTCGCCTGGCAGGATGGGGAATCGCATGGCGCCCTGCAGCTGCGCGGCGAGAACCTGCTGGTTGCGGATCTGCCCGAATACCGTGTGGTCGCCTCGCCCGATCTGACATTCCAGATCGACGGCAGACAGATCGATGTCACCGGCGGTGTGACCATTCCGAGCGCGGGGATCCACCCGGTCCAGTTCAGCAGCACCGTGCGCGCATCGGACGATGCGCAGTATGTCGATGAGCATCCAGCGGAGGGGGCCGGCCGCTTCACCGTGAACAGTGACGTGCGCATTGCCATGGGCGATGACGTGCGCATCGATGCCTTCGGCCTGCAGGGGCGCATTCGAGGCGCCGTCGACACCATGGTCCGCACTGGAGAAACAGCACTGGGCCGCGGCGAGCTGACGGTGGAAGAGGGGCGTTACGAAGCCTACGGACAGAAGCTGGCCATCAACCGCGGGCGCCTGCTGTTCGACTCCTCGTCCCTGGATGATCCGGGCCTGGATATCGAGGCGCGGCGCGAGATAGAGATGGTGACGGTCGGCTTGAACGTGCGCGGCACATTGCGCGAACCACGACTGACTTTCTTTTCCGATCCGTCGATGGCTCAAACCCAGATCGTGTCTTACCTGCTGACCGGAAAGTCCATCGATACCATGCGCGGTGGCGATCGCATGACCATGGATTCGGCCCGCAGCTCACTGGCTTACCAGGGCGGTGGCGTACTCGCCTCGCAACTCGGCCGCCGGCTGGGCATCGAGGAAGTCGGGGTGGAAAGCTCGATCGATAGCGCCGGCGAAAGCAACACCTCGCTGGTTCTGGGCAAGTTCCTGTCGCCGCGGCTGTTCATCAGCTATGGCATCTCGCTCACCGAGTCGATCAATACCTTGAAGCTGCGCTACACCATCAGCGACCGATGGATCTTCAGGACCGAGGCCGGGGAGGACCAAAGCGCCGACCTGGAATACACCATCGAAAAGTAGAACCGCCGCAAAAGCGACCCTAATCGAATTCGGTCGGCAGCTCCCGATTCAGGTGGTGCCGGTACATGCGCCGCAGCTGCGCTGCGGTCGCCCGCCCAGTAGACAGCTCGGGCAGTGAATCCAACGCAAAGAACTCGACCGCCGTCGTCTCATAGCTGGTACGCGCTGCACCGCCGGTGAGTTCGCAAACAAAGAAAAGCTTCCAGGTATGGAACAGAAACGGCGGATGCCCGTGCTGGTTGCGATCGAAGACAGCAGCGAGCTTCACCGCCCGGGCGCTGAAGCCGGACTCCTGCTCGATCTCCTTTTCGACTGCGTGAGCCGGGGTATCGTTGACATCGGCCCAACCGCCCGGCACGGTCCACTTGCCATCGGCACGCTCCCGCACCATCAGCAGGCGATCCTGCTGGAAGATTACCCCACGCACATCGATCTTGGGCGTTGCGTAGCCGTCTTCCACGAACCATGCGCGCCGCAATGCTGCGGCATCACGACTCGATTCCAGCGCCAGCAGCTGGGCGGCGATGTCGGCCACTTCGCGATACCGCTCCCGGTCGTATTCCTCATGCGTAAAATGCAAGCCGGTCTGTGACAGTGCCAGCAGCCGACGGGAAAGATCGAGTATCGATGCCGATCGACTGCGGGAATCGCTGGTCATTGGTCGCTCCAAACACGCAAGGCTGTCCTGCACCCAGTGGACAGTGAGTATGATGACTGTCCTCGCTCCATACCCATCCCGATGAATCAAGCCACCGGGGCGCCCACCCGCCCCCAATATACCGCCGAGCTGGACCGTCGCGGCCTATCGGCCGCCGTCGCGGCATTCCTCATCTGGGGATCGATGCCGCTGTACGTCAAGGCGCTGGGAGACGTATCGGCGTTCCAGATCGCCGCCCATCGGCTGGTCTGGGGGTGCGTGTTCGCCTTCGCCTGGCTGGCCCTGCGCGGCGAGCTGGGTCAGGTGCGCCGAGCGCTCGCAACCCCCGACATCCGCTGGCGCCTGGCGCTGAGCGCAAGCCTCATCACCGTCAACTGGACCCTCTATATCTGGGCCATTGCAGCCGGCCGCGTGGTCGAGGCCAGCCTCGGTTACTACATCAATCCGCTGCTGAATATCCTGATCGGTGTGCTGTTTCTGTCCGAGCGCCTCAACCGGGCGCAATGGCTGGCCGTCGTCATCGCCAGCGCCGGGGTGATCTATCTCACCTGGGCCGCCGGACAGCCGCCCTGGATTGCGCTGATCCTGGCACTGGCATTCGCCCTGTATGGACTGGTGCGCAAAGTGGTGGCAGTGGATGCGCTGGCTGGCTTCGCCAGCGAAACCCTGCTCGTCGTGCCATTCGGCATCGCCTTTCTGGTGTGGTGCGAGCTTGCGGGCGTCGGTGCCCTGGGACGCGGCGATGTGACGCTGGTGACACTGTTGCTCGTCGGAGGACCACTGACGGCGATCCCACTGGTCCTGTTCGCCTTCAGTGCGCGACGCATTCCCTACTCCACCATCGGCCTGTTGCAGTACATCGCCCCGACCATACAACTCATGCTGGGGGTACTGCTTTTCCATGAGCCTTTCGGTGGTCCACGCCTGATCGGCTTCGCCCTGATCTGGGTGGCATTGGCAATCTATGCCGCCGATGGCGCCTGGCGCGCACGCCGAATGCGCGGAGCACTGCGCTAGCGACCTCGCCGGCAGCGCGCTCGCTCCAGTCAGGACTGTGATCGCCGTAGAGGACCGCCTCGCGCCCGCCGGGCATCATGCGGCCGCTCGTGATTACAGGTTTTTCGAAGATACGCCCAAGCCCCATGACACTCGCAGCCAAACTCAAACTCGCGGCCATGCTGCCGCTACTGTGCATCGCCGCTCACGCCAGAGCCGCCACCCCCGATCAACGCATCGAGAAGCAGCTCAAGGCCGCTTCCTACCACTACCAGATCGATGACGATGGCGACTTCAAGCTCACGTTCGGCACGGCCCAGGAGCGCTCGCAACTGGTCTTCATCAGCAGCCGCACTCATACGCTGGGCAAGCTGGAAATCCGCGAAATATTTTCCCCGGCCTACGTCACCACCGAGCCACTGCTGGCGACGATCGCACGTCGCCTGCTCAGCGAAAACGAGCACACCAAGCTTGGTGCCTGGAGAATCTCACCCCAGGCAGACGACGCCACGGCAGTGGTGTTCGCCATGCAAATCCCGGCCGAGATCGATCTGGACCTGCTCGATGCGCTCCTCGCCGCCGTGGTCAATACCGCCGATGAAATGGAGCAGGAGCTGACCGGCGAAGACGAGTACTGACCCACCCGCAGGGGAAGTTCTCCGGCTGCGGCGGCTGCGCCCGGCGGTGGACGCTTGACAGGCTTTGCATAATTACCCACAATGATCGGGTATTTATGCATCTTGACGAGCAGCCATGGCAACGGAGATTCATCAGCCTGTGTCGCGCCGCGCGGCGATCCTGCGGATCCTGCAGGAATCCGTCGTGCGTAATCAGGACGAACTGGTGAAAGCCCTGCACGGCCAGGGCTTCGAGGCAACGCAGTCGAGCGTGAGCCGCGATCTGCGTGAATTGGGCGTCGCCAAGGCCGGTGATCATTATATCGTGCCCGCCGGTGTGCAGGCCGCCGCCAGCCCATTCGCCGCGGTCGCGAACTTCGTGCTCGAGGTCCGCACCGCGGGCGGCGCGTTGACGGTGATCAAGACGGCCACCGGCACGGCACAAAGCGTCGCGGTCGCGATCGACGAGGCGAAATGGCCGGAGATCGTCGGCACGATCTCCGGCGACGATACGATCTTCGTTGCCACCGACGAAGGGCAGGAACAGCGCGCACTACGCGAACGCCTGCTTGCGATCTTCGGGGTTTGAAGCCAGACCCCTCGTGCGTCCGCACGGCGGGCGCACGGGAAAACCAGAATTCAGGACTTGCCGGGCCAATCCATCGATATGAGCGAAACAGCATTGCCTCCGGGTAACGACCCCATTCTCTTGGCCTTCTCCGGCGGCCTGGACACGTCCTTCCTGGTGCCCTGGCTGAGCGAGACCTACGGCCGGCCGATCATCACCATGACGGTGGATACCGGCGGCATCGATGCGCAGGCGGCCATGGTGCTCGAGCAGCGCGCCCGCGCGCTCGGCGCCCAGGATCACGTCCTGGTGTCCGCCAAGCAGGGCTACTTCGATCAGGTGATCAAGTACCTGATCATGGGCAACATCAAGCGCGGCCAGATGTATCCGCTGTGCGTCGGCGCCGAGCGCGTCATGCAGGCGCAGACCATCGCGGAGTACGCGCGCCGGCTCGGCACTCGGGTCGTGGCGCACGGCTGCACCGCGGCCGGCAACGACCAGGTGCGCTTCGAGGTCGCATTGCGCACCCTGGCGCCCGAACTGACCATTCTTGCGCCTGTGCGCGACCGGGCGTTCAAGCGTCCCGACCAGCTCAGGTATCTCGAGGAGCGCAAGCTCACCATTCCGCCACACGGCGCGGCCTACTCCATCAATCGCGGCCTGTGGGGCGTGACCATCGGCGGCAAGGAGACCTTGACCTCCGAAGGCAGCATTCCTGAACACGCGTGGGTATTATCGAAAGATGCCTATACGAATCCCCAGGCACCGGAATCGCATACCATTGGTTTCGCGCAAGGTGTGCCATGCAGTCTGGACGGCAACCCGCTCGGCGCCGTCGAAATCATCGAGAAGCTCGAGCAGATCGGCGCGAAGTTCGGCATCGGCCGCGGCATCCACCTGGGCGACACGATCATCGGTACCAAGGGCCGGGTCGCGTTCGAGGCCCCGGCCGCCGAAGTGCTGATCGGCGCGCATCGCGAACTGGAGAAGCTGGTCATGACCGGTCGCCAGCAACGCGTCAAGGAGATGCTTGCCGGCCCCTACGGCGACCTGGTGCATGAAGGACAGCATCTGGATCCGGTGTGCCGCGACATCGAGGCCCTGTATCTGGCCTCGCAAAGCCGCGTCAGCGGCGAGGTCACCGTGTCCTATCATCCCGGCAACGCCTTCGTCGCCGGTGTCAGCTCACCCTACTCCATCATGGCCGCCTCCAAGGGCGTCTATGGCGAGGCAGCTGGCGAATGGACCCCGGCCGATGCGCTCGGCTTCTCCAAAATGGTCGGGCTGCCTGGCATGTTCTGGGCCCGTGCCGGCCAGAACGAATCGGCTTGAGCGACGCGATGAGCTGTCGGCTCAAGCCATCCCGGCCGGCACCCGGCGTCAGCACCCCGGATGCCGTGCCGGCCGCACGAGCCTAGTTGCGATCCAGACGGCTCACGCCTGCGCGCCATCTCGATTCATCCCTTCAAATCCTTGCCATCAGCCGCCATGTCCATGAAAACCGTTGTCGTCGACAAAATCGCTTCCATCACCCAGGCGCTGAATCTGGGGCGTGAACTGCGTGTCGCCACCACGGATATCCCGTGCGAGGAAGGCGTCGTGCTGGTGGTGGAGATTCTCAGCAGCAAATCGACCTACAACACCCTGGAACTCAACAGCGGCCGCATGGCGAAGCTGTCCCGGGGCGACATCGTCGTGGGCGCCCTCGGTCATCGCCAGGCGCTGTTCGGCTACTCCGGCCACATACCGCAATCGATCAAGGCGGGCGACGTCATCCAGATGTTGAACATCGGCGGCGTACTGGGTGTGGTCGACTCCGCGAACCCGGGCAAGGGTCGCCCCTTCGATGCCCGTGTCATCGGCGTGGTGCTGCAGTTTCCTTACCTGGGCGAGCGCATCGGCATTCCGGCGCGCGTCGGCTATCAGCGCCTGGACCTCGGCGCCACCTTGAACGCTCGCGGCGTGCCGGTCGTGGCCATGGTGGGAACCTGCATGGAAGCCGGCAAGACGGCCGCGGCCTGCTCCATCGTCGGGCGCATGCGGCATCGCGGCTTGAATGTGCATGCGTTCAAGGCGACAGGCGTCTCGTTGCGCCGCGACGTGCTCGCCATGGAAGATGCCGGCGCTCGACGCAGCATGATCTTCACCGACCTCGGCGTGGTCACGACCACCGCCCACAATGGTCCAGCCATCACGCGCTCTTTGCTCACCGCGATGGCGGAAGGCGAGCCCGACCTGATCATCTTCGAGCTTGGCGATGGCCTGCTCGGCGCCTACGGTGTCGAGGCGATCCTGTCCGCCCCCGACATCAAGAGCGTACTGACATCGGTCGTGTTGTCGGCCAACGATCCGGTCGCGGCCTGGGGCGGCGTCAAGCTGTTGCGCGAAAAGTTCGACATCGAGCCCGCCGTCGTCACCGGTCCGGCAACCGACAATGCCGTGGGCGTGAACATCATTCGCGATCAGTTCGGCGTCTCCGCCTTCAATGCGATCACGGACGGCGCGGCACTGGGCGATCGAGTGATCGAATCGCTCGGCTTGAACCCGAGACCGGCAGTCGAGGCGTAGCCCCACTACTGTGGCCGAGCCGCAGTCGACGACAAGAGATGAACATGAGTGAAAAGATTCCCGCAATCGTCCTCGGCGGCACCGGCTATGTCGCCGGCGAATTGCTGCGCCTGATCGCGGCGCACCCCCATGTCGAGCTTAAGGCAGTGTTGTCCGACAGCCAGCCCGGCGAGCCGATCGCGAAATGGTTTCCGCACCTGGCGCCCAGCTATGGCGGCGTCCAGTTCTCCAGCCTGGATGCGGTCGCCCGCATCGTCGCCTCGCTGCCGCGCTCGGTGATCCTCTCGGCGGCGCCTCATGGTGTCGCCGCCAAACTCATCGATCAATTGCTGAACGCAGCCGAGGCGGGCACCGCGCAACCGCGAGTGATCGACATCTCGGCGGACTATCGCTACACCAGTGCGCAAGCCTACGAAGCCGTCTACAAGCACGCGCACGGCGCTCCGCACCGGATCGCCCAATTCACCTGCGCTGTCCCGGAGCATCTCGACAGCCTGAGTACGCCGCACGTGGCGCATCCCGGATGCTTCTCGACCGCCATACTGCTGCCGAGCGTGCCGCTGCTGCAGCTCGGCATCGCCGAGCCGCGCCTGTTCGTCACGGGCGTAACGGGCAGTACGGGATCGGGACGCACGCCCACCGCGGGCACGCATCATCCGCAACGCCACAGCGACTTCTACGCCTACAATCCGCTTGCTCATCGCCACGCGCCTGAGATCGCAGCGATCCTGCATGCGACCACGGGTGTCGCGACCGAGCTCAACTTCATACCGCATTCCGGACCATTCGCCCGCGGTATCCATGTGACGGTCCAGGCCGTCGCGCGGCGATCGCTCAAGACGGCGGAGTTGCTCGACGCGCTGCGCGAGTTCTATCGCGGCAGGCCATTCGTGCGAGTCGGCGACGGCATGCCGCATATCAAGGACGTCGCCGGCAGCAACTATGCCGTGATCGGCGGCACCAGCAACGGCAGTACGATTGCGCTGACCTGCGCGATCGACAATCTGAACAAGGGCGCCGCCGGCGGCGCGATGCAATGGCTGAACCGCTTGTTCGGTTTCGACGAGACGGCCGGCCTGGCCGCACCCGCCTTGGGATGGAATTGAACAAGGAAAGCACCAACGACATGGACCCTACCAACCCCACGGGCAAGGCGCCGCCCGATCATCTGGCACCGGTTTTCGCTGAGTTCCCGCTCGAGGTGCTCGACGCCAAAGGCGTCTACCTGCATGCAGCCGGCGCACGCAAGGTACTCGATCTGTACGGCGGCCATGCGGTCGCGGCCCTGGGCTACGGGCATCCGCGCTGGCTCCAGGCCCTCGAATCGCAGGCTCGTACGCTGTGCTTTCAGAGCAATGCGGTACCGCTGGATGTTCGCCGCCGTGCGGCCGCCCGGCTCGCCAACTTCTGTGGCCTGGGGCTGGACACCGTTTTCTTCGTCAACTCCGGCGCGGAGGCCAACGAGAACGCGCTCAAGCTCGCGTGCACGATGACCGGGGGAACACAGGTCGTCGCGCTCGAGGGCAGCTTCCACGGCCGCAGCGCGGCGGCGGCGGCCGTCACCTGGGGTGCGCGCGAGAACTGGTATGGCTTTCCACAGCGGCCCTTCGACGTCACCTTCATCAAACCCACCGACATCGGCCAACTCGACACGCTCATCGGCGATCAGACCGCCGCCGTCATCGTCGAGCCGGTGCAAGGTGTCGCCGGAGCGCTCGACATGCCGCGGGAATTTCTGCAAGCGCTGCGGCGGCGCTGCAGCGAGAATGGCTCCATTCTCATCTTCGATGAAGTTCAGTGCGGCGTGGGCCGCACCGGCTATCCATTTGCAGCGAACCTGTACGGCGTCACGCCCGACATCATTACCACCGCCAAGGCTCTCGGCGCGGGTTTTCCGGTGTCGGCCATGCTGGTTGCCGACCACGTCGCGACCTACATGAAAATCGGCTCGCTCGGCACGACGTTCGGCGGCGGCCCCATGGCCTGCGCGGTGGTCGAGGCAGTCATCGACATCATCGAATCCGAACAACTGCTGCAGAACGTACGCCAGCGCTCGGAGCAGATTCGCCAGACCTGCGTCGTCGGCCCGGTGGTCGGGATCCAGGGCGCAGGACTGCTGCTGGGGCTGCGCACTTCGCGAGCGGCGAAGGAGGTGCAGGCGCAACTGCTGCAGCAGGACATCCTGACCGGCACCAGCAGCGATCCGAATGTGCTGCGTATTCTCGCCCCATATGTGCTCGAGTCCGAGCATGTAGAACAATTAAGCGATGCGCTGCGACGCATCCAGAAGTGATCCCTCATGAAAAAATTTGTCGATCTGGCCGATCTTCGCCATGAGCAGATCAAAGACCTGCTGGGCCTCGCCGCTCGTCTGCAGCGGCACCCGCAACCCAGAGCGCTGGCGGGGAAAGTGCTCGGACTGCTGTTCCTGAACCCCTCGCTGCGTACGCTGGCATCATTTCAAAGCGCCATGATGCGCCTGGGTGGTACGGCCGTCGTCATCACGCCTGGCCAGGGGACCTGGCAGATGGAAACCCGTGCCGGTGCGATCATGGACGGCACCGCCGCCGAGCATGTGCGCGAAGCCGTCCCGGTGCTCGCCTCCTATTGCGATGCCATCGGTATCCGCATGTTTGCCGAGGGGCGCAACCTCGATGACGATCTTGCGGAAGCCGACTTCAGGATGATGGCCGACCTATGCGACAAGCCGCTGGTCAACATGGAATCCGCCATCAGCCATCCCTGCCAGGCATTGGCGGACTGGCGCACCATGGATGAGTTGCGTGTGCCCGAGAGGGGCAAGTTCGTGCTGAGCTGGGCCAATCACCCGCGCGCGCTGCCGCTTGCCGTTCCCGCCTCGACGGTACATATGGCCGCCATGCGCGGCATGGACGTGGTCGTGCTGCGACCGGAAGGTTTTTCCCTGCCGCAACCGATCATGGAAAAGGCGCGCCAGGCGGCGCAACTCTCCGGCGGATCGGTGCGCGAGACGGCCGAGCGCAGCGAGGCGCTCGATGGCGCGCATGTCCTGTACGCCAAGGAATGGGGCTCCACCCAGCACTATGGGGACAACGAGGCCGATGCACGCCTGCGCCAGCACCTCGGCGAGTGGTGCGTCGATGAGAGCTGGTTCGAGACCGCGGATCCGAATTGCCATTTCATGAATTGCCTGCCCGTGCGTCGCAACGTGGCCGTGGCGGATGAAGTGCTCGACGGGCCGCGCAGCGTCGTGATCCGCGAAGCCTTCAACCGCATGGCGGTGCAGATGGCCGTACTATATCGGCTGTTGCGCGGCTGATCGCGCCACGCCCATCCCGCCGGTTCCATTTTTCGCCTGTTTCGAACACCGTATAACGAGGTATTCCTGCCGTGATCCGCACTGACCCGTCTGTCGCCGTTCGCGCCTTGCGCAGTGCCGCGCCGTACATTCGCATGTTCAAGGGCAAGGTTTTCGTCATCAAGGCCAGCGGCAGCGTATTCGCCGACGCCGCTTCCACCCGCACCCTGATCGAGCAAGTTGCGATTCTGCATCAGGTCGGCATACGCGTGGTGCTGGTCCACGGCGGCGGGCCGCAGCTGACCCAGATTCAGGAATCGCTCGGCATCACTCCGCGCCTGGTTGCGGGCCGTCGCGTGACCGACGAGAAATCGATCGAAGTGACCAGCATGGTGCTCAATGGCTTGATCAACACCCAGATCCTCGGCATCTGTCGCGAGTTGGACATCGCAGCCGTCGGCGTAAGCGGTGTCGATGCCGGGCTGGTGCGTGCGCACAGACGCCAGCCGGTCACGGTGGAAGGAGAGCTCGTCGACTACGGCTTCGTCGGCGATATCGATCTGATCGACGCCAAGGTCCTGCACCAACTCCTCGGCGAAGGCCTGATGCCGGTCGTCAGCCCAGTGTCGGCCGATGACCGGGGCACACTGCTCAACATCAACGCCGACACCGTGGCGGCGAGCATCGGCGCGGCGCTGAAAGCCGAGAAGTTGATGCTGTGCACCGGCGCACCCGGCATCCTCGAATCCGTGGACGACCCACGCTCGATCATCTCCTACACGGACCTGGCCGGACTGGCGCAACTGCGCGAACAAGGCAGCCTCAAGGATGGCATGCTGCCGAAGGCCAAGGCGATCGAGGACGCCCTTCGCGGCGGCGTGCATCGCGTGCACGTCATTTCATACAAATCGCCCGACAGCCTCCTGGCGGAGGTCTTCACCAACGAGGGCACGGGTACCCTGATCGTGGAGAACGTGAGCGCACTATCGGCCGCGGAGCAGCAAGCAGGATGAGCCGCTTGTGGGACAAGGGCGCACCGCTCGACGCACGTGTACTGCATTACACCGCGGGCGAGGACCATGCGCTGGACAATCGCCTGGTGGCCTACGACGTGCGTGCCTCGATCGCGCACGCCCGGATGCTGCACGCGCAGGGACTGTTGCCGCTGGCCGACCTGGAAGCGATTCGCACCGGCTTGACCCAGATCGCCGCGGAACATGCCCGTGGCGAATGGCAGGTGCGGCTCGAGCACGAGGACGGCCAGACTGCGCTGGAAATCCTGCTGACCGAGCGTATCGGCGAGGCAGGCAAGCGCGTCCACCTGGGCAGGTCGCGCAACGACCAAGTGTTGACAGCGCTGCGGCTTTACCTGCGGGATGCGATCGACGCCCTGGTGGAAGGAGTCACGGCAGTGGCCGACGCGCTCGATGGCGTGGGGCAGCGCGGAGCATCGATCGAGCTGCCGGGCTACACCCACATGCAACAGGCCATGCCCAGCTCCGTGGCGCTGTGGGCGGCCGGGTTCGCCGCCGAACTGCGCGACGATGCCGCGGGCCTGAAGCAGGCACGGCGACGCCTGCAGCTCAATCCGCTGGGCTCGGCGGCGGGCTACGGCTCGCCGAATCTGCCGCTCGATCGCGAACATACCCGGGTGCAACTGGGTTTCGACGGCGTGCAGCAACCGGTGACGGCAGTGCAACTGTCGCGCGGCAAAGCCGAGGCGCAGCTGCTGTTCGAGATCGCACTCGTGATGCAGGACGTCGGCCGCTTGTCGGCCGATCTGCTGTTGTTCTACACCCAGGAATTCTCGTTCGTGGAGTTGCCGGATGCGTTCACCACCGGCTCTTCCATCATGCCCCAGAAGCGCAATCCCGACGTGTTCGAGCTGATCCGCGGCCGCAGCGCCACGGCGCAGGCCTGCCTGATGGAGGTCCTGGGCATCGTCGCGAAACTACCCTCCGGCTACCAGCGCGATCTGCAACTGATCAAGGCGCCGCTCTTTCGCAGCCTCGACCTATGCCTTGAGACCTTGGGAATTCTCCCGGCGGCCCTGGCGGAGGTGACGTTCCGGGCCGACAGGATTCGCCTGGATCCCTCCATTCATGCCGCGGCCGAAGCCAATGCCCTGGTGGTCAAGGAGGGCATATCCTTCCGCGAGGCCTACCGTCGTGTAGGCGAACGATTGCGGCAAACGGCCAGCGATCCCTCGCCGTGACGGCATGGTCGTCCCGCTGCACATGCCAGCGGGCGACCCAGCACACCTTGGTCCCCACGCGATACCCCCGTTCCCTCATTGGCTCCAGTGCGGTCGCCGCCCTCGCGGTCGTCGCTTGTCCGCTCGTTGATCCCGATCCGTCCGCCCGGCATGTGCGCCCAGGCGTCGAGAGCTGACATTCCCTGTCACCATCGGCCTTGCGCGTCAATTTCAATTCATTGATTTCAATCACATAAATAAAATGGCACGACAGATGCAAGCATCTGGCAAGCGATAGTTATGACAACGACCATGGCAACGAACGACACAGGTATGACGCCGATGGAAACGAAGTGCGAAGTGATCGGTTGGCTGCTCGACACGGATCGTGCCCAAGTGCTGATCCGCGAAGAAAACGGCGACATTTCGGTGCGGACACCCAGCCCGGGCAGCGCCTTCGACCAGCACGCCATACAAACCGGCCGCTTCGACCGGGCGGACCTGATTGCCGACTCCCAGGAACCTCTACTGCTTCATCCTCAGCTGCCCTAGGTAGTTCCGCTTGCCCAGAGGCACGCCCTTCATGCGCAAGATGTCGTAGGCGGTAGCAGCGTGAAAGTGCAGGTTCGGGATGGAGAAGGACAATAGAAAGTCTTGCGCCACGAACGGCAACGTTGCCTGAGGCAACTGAAATACCACATCGCGACCGTAAAGCGCATTGATCTCCTCGGGCGTATACGACGCCAGCGTCGCGCTGGCTTGGGCGAGCGCATTCTGCAGTTCGACGTAATCCTGGACAGACCCAGCCGGCGGTGGGGAGAACACGCCTTGCTTGATGCCCTCGATAGCGCCCACGGAGTGGTGGATCACTGAAATGATCTGAAATCGAAACGGCAGCATATCGTCGATGAGGCGTGCGTCGGCGATTGCATTCGCATCCAGGCCAGCCTCGGAAAAATGCTTGAATCCGCGCTCCATGAAGCGCCGAGCCGCATCGACCGTCTGGATGAAACCACGCAACGTCGCATCGTACAAAGAGATATTCATTGCCGCTCCTGTGCTGACCGGATTCGTAACAAAAGAATATGAGCTGCCGGCCAGCGACGACCCTGCGCGCTGACCCAGCGCCCAGCCACGATTGTCGCCGATCCTATGCTAACCTGCTGCGCTACTGGGCTAACCTGCTGCGCTACTGGGCTAACCTGCTGCGCT
>JBEBRC010000063.1:0-14534 GCA_040395055.1 Steroidobacter denitrificans | reverse complement strand
TGGTAGAAATCACCCTGGTCGCTGCCGAACAGGGAATCGCCGAAACTCTTGCTGGCTTCGCGCATGCTCTTGAGCAGCATCTGCGTGAACAGGCTCTCGAACTGCTGCGCCGCCGCCTTCAAGGCGGCAGGATCCTGCGCCCGCGCCTCATTCCTGAGCCGGGCCAGACCCTGGAAGTCCGCATGAAAGCCGACAGGGACCGCGGTCATCTTCGTCTCAACGCGGCGTTGCAGTCGGCGCTGCGACTGGCGTCGCGGATCGCTGGCGCGAGTACGCCCTGAGGCGGCGACTGACGACCAGCGCCTGGATCAGGACCGCCCGCCGGGGCGCGCTCAGCGAGCGGTGATGCGGGAATGTTTGCGTTATGGTTTTCATTTTCATCACATCAGATTTCGCCACATCAGATAACGATCAGCTCTGCCCTCAACGCGCCCGCCTCCTTCAATGCCTCCAGGATCGCCACCAGGTCCCCTGGCGCCGCGCCCACCTGGTTCACGGCTTGCACGATGTCGTTCAGATTGACGCCGGCGTTGAACACGAACATGCGCGCTTCGGCTTGTTCGATCTGGATGTCGGAGCGGGCCGTGGCGACACTGCGGCCCTGTGAGAATGCATTGGGCTGGCTGACGTCCACGCTCTCGGTGATCGTGACCGACAAAGAGCCGTGCGCGACCGCGGCCGGCGTCACTCGCACCGCCGAACCGATGACGACCGTGCCGGTGCGCGAATTGACGATGACGCGCGCTGGTGCATCCCCGGGCTGGATCTCGATGGCCTCCAGCGTGGACAGGTATGCGATGCGCTGACTGGGGTCCGTGGGCGCCTGCACGCGCACCGATACCGCATCCATCGCCTGCGCGGTGTCCGGACCGAGGAGCGAATTGATGCCATCGGTCAAGCGCGCGGCGGTAGTAAAGTCCGGCGTATTGAGATTCAGCACGACATAGGGCTCCGAGGCGAAATTCGTCGGCACGGTGCGCTCCACCGAGGCGCCGTTGGGCACCCGGCCGGAGCTCGGCACGTTCAAGGCCATTCGCGAGCCATCCCGGCCGGAGACGCCGAAGCCGCTCACGACCAGGCTGCCCTGTCCGATGGCATAGACCTCGCCGTCGATGCCGCGCAAGGGCGTCATCAACAGGCTGCCGCCGCGCAGGCTGGTCGCGTTGCCGATGGAATCGACCGTAATGTCGATCGTCTGTCCTGGCTTGGAGAACGCGGGCAAGTCGGCGCGCACCGTCACCGCGGCGACATTCTTCAACTGTGGATTCACGTTCGGCGGAATCGTCACGCCGAACTTGGCCAGCATGTTGCGAATGCTCTGGATGGTGAACGGCGCCTGACTGGTCTGGTCGCCGGTGCCATCGAGGCCGACGACCAGGCCATAGCCGATCAGCTGGTTGCCGCGTACGCCGGCCACCGTGGCAATGTCCTTGACGCGCTCGGCCTGTGCCGGCGCGGCGAGCAAGACGGCGAGCATTGCCAAGGATATCGTCGCCCATGGCCGGTATCGTCGAGTCATGATCGGATCCTTTGCGTTCAAAACGGCATCCAGGGCAAATTGAAAAAGCGGGCCAGCAGACCCGGCCTGTTCGCGTCCGCGAGCGCGCCCTTGCCGCCGTAGGAAATCATCGCGTCGGCAACCTTGAGCGAGGAAATCGAGTTGTTGGCCTCGATGTCGATCGGCCGTACGATGCCTTGGATACGCACGTACTCCTTGCCCTGGTTGATCGCGATCCATTTCTGGCCGCGCACCAGCAGATTGCCGTTCGACAGTCGCCTGGCCACGGTCACCGTGATATCGCCTTCAAGGCGATTGCTCTGGCTGCTGTCGCCCTCGCCATCGAAGCCCGTTTCGTTACCCACCTGCGTGGACAGTATGGGCGTCCCGTTGGCGGTCACCGGCCGGCCCGCGATCGTCGGCCCCGGCAGATCGATCGAGGTCGATTTGCGGGTCGAAGTGCTCGAGCTCTTGGAGGCGTTGGTGCGTTCGTTGAGGCGAATCGTCAAGGTATCGCCGACGCGGCGCGCCACGGCATTCTCGAACAGCGCGATATCGTGGCCGGCCTGGTAGATCGCCCCATTGGCCTGGGCCTGGGTGGGTGCAGGCTCGGGCCAGGTGGCGGAGTAGTCCGGCTCCGGCGGCGGCACCGCGCAGCCGGTGGCGCCAAGCAGCAGCGCCGCCAGCAGGACGCCGCCGCGGCGCAGCTTCCCGGCGCCGGATGCCATGCATGAGGCGGCGATAATCGGCCTACGCTCCCAACAGCCGCTGTCTTGATGCCGAAACATGGTGCTTGATCTCTTTCGTTCTGGCGCGATTTGCATGGATGCTGCCGGGTTGCCCGCCATGCTCGTCACAGCTGGTTCGTTACGTATTCGAGCATCTGGTCGGTGGTGGCGATCGCTTTGGAATTCATTTCGTAGGCGCGCTGCGTCTCGATCATGTTGACCAGTTCCTCCACCACGTTGACGTTCGAGCTCTCAAGTGATCCTTGCTCGATCATGCCCAGGCCATTGAGGCCCGGCGTGCCGGTCTGCGGCGGGCCGCTGGCGGCCGATTCCAGCAGCAGGTTCTCGCCGCGCGGTTGCAGGCCGGCTGGATTGATGAAATCCACCAGTTGCAGGGAACCGACCTGAGTCGGCGCGGACTGGCCCGCCATCTGCACCGTCACCACGCCGTCCTTGCCGATGGTGACGCTTTGCGCCGCATCCGGGATCGTGATGCCAGGCTGTATCGCGTAGCCGCTCGCTGTCACCAGCTCGCCCTGCGCGTTGACCTGGAAGTCACCGTTGCGGGTATATCCCATGGCGCCGTCCGGCATCAGGACTTCGAAGAATCCGCGGCCGCTGATGGCGACGTCGAGTGAATTGCCGGTCTGGGCCAGATTGCCCTGGGTATACGTCTTCTCGGTGGCAACCACTCTGACGCCGGTACCCAGCGACAGACCGGTCGGCGCCTGCGTGTCCTGGGAGGTGGCGCCACCGACCTGGCGCACGTTCTGGTACAGCAGATCCTCGAACACGGCACGGCTCTTCTTGTAGGCCGTCGTATTCACGTTCGCCAGATTGTTCGATGTCACCGTCATGCGCGTCTGTTGCGCATCCAATCCGGTCTTGGCGGCCCAAAGGGCAGGATTCATAAGTCACCTCGATTATCGTGTCGTGTTCGCATCGGTCGATCGTCGCTTGCGCCATCAACCGCTTCTTAGCAGTTGTGCCGAACTTGCCCCGTTCTCCTCCGCCGTGCGCATCGCCTTGACCTGCAGGTCGAAGCGGCGCGCCAATTCGATCATGTTCACCATCGCCTCGGCCGCATTCACGTTGCTGGACTCCAGCACACCGGACACCAGATGCACGGCGGCGTCGGCGGGCGCGGGCGCGCCATCGGCGGTGCGAAACAATCCGTCATCCCCGCGCACGACGGACTGCGGTGGCGGATTGACCAGCTTGATCCGTCCCAGTATCGCGCTCGTCTGCGGGCCCTGTCCCAGCGGCACGATGGAGACCGTGCCGTCGCCGCCTACCGTCACGGAGGCATGCGGCGGAACGCTGATCGGTCCGGCATCCCCCAGAACCGGATGACCGGCGCCGGTCATCAGGATGCCCGATGGATCCACGCGCAGATCTCCGGCGCGCGTGTAGGCCTCGCTGCCATCGAGCGCCTGGACGGCGATCCAGCCCTGGCCCTGCACGCTGACGTCCAAGTCTTGTCCGGTCGACTGCAGCGCGCCCTGCGATGCATCCCAGCCGGTGGTGGCGCTGGTCGCATAGGCGCGCGAGGCATAGCCCGCACCCGCCACTGCCCGAGTCTGAAACGCGCTCAAGTCGGCGCGAAATCCGGTCGTGCTCGCGTTGGCGAGGTTGTGATTGTTCGCCGTCTGCGCGCGCAGGGTTTCCCTGGCGCCGGTCATCGAGATGTAAAGGAAACGGTCCATGGCTGCTCACCTGCCGGCCTCGAGGAGCGAATTCCCGGCACGGTGCCCGGGACTCGCCGCCGCGGCGGCCTATCGGATATTGATGATCGTCTGGGTCACCTGGTCCGCGGTCTGGATCATCTGTGCATTCGCCTGGAAGTTGCGTTGCGCGGTGATCATGTTGACCAGCTGAGCGGTGATGTCGACGTTGGATGCCTCGAGTCGGCCGGACTGAATGAGTCCGAAGCCCGAACCGCCCGCCTGGCCGTTGAGCGGCTGGCCGGAGGCATGCGTCTCCGCCCAATTGGTATTCCCCAGCTGCTGCAAGCCCTGGGGGTTGGCGAAATTCGCGATCGCCACCTGCCCCAGCGAGGTCGCACGGCCGTTGGTGAAGCGAGCCTTGACCACACCGCCGGCATCGATGTCGATGCCGATCAGCCTGCCGGTCGTGAACCCGTCCTGGGTGACGCCGGTCATGCTGAAGGTATTGCCGTACTGGCTGGTCATGGACAGATCGAATGTCAGATTGACCGGATCGGCGCCGGTCGACAGGCCTGCGGCCGCATCGTAGACCGGCAAGGTAGCCATCCCGTTCGCCGGCGAGGTGAGCTGCCCGCTCGATGAATAGACCAGGTGCTCGCTGCCAAGCAAGTTGCCGTCCACGGAGACGTGCATGTCCCATTCGTTGGTGTCCGTCTTCACGAAATGCATGCTGGCCGTATGCGCCGCCCCCAGCGAGTCGTAGATCGTCAAGGATCGTGCGACGTTGTAACTGGTCTCATCCGCGAGATCGAAAGGAGTGGTCACCGGCAGATCGGCTGCCGAGGGTAGATTGAACACCGACTGCACGCGCCCGGTTGCCGATGGCGCGCTGTCGCGCGTCACGAGACGAAGATCCGACAAGGTGCTGGTGTTGAAGGTATCGGCAATACCCGCCGGGTAGACCTGCAGGCGCTGCTGCTGGCTGTTCACCACATAGCCTTCGTCATTGACCTGGAAGGCGCCCGCTCGGCTATACGCCGGCGCTCCGGCATCGCTCAGGATGAAAAAGCCCTGGCCGCTGATCGCCAGGTCCAGGCTATTGTTGGTGTTGTTCAGGTTCCCCTGCGTGAACTGCTGCGCCACCGCGCCGACCTTGACGCCGCTGCCGAACTGCGTACTGCTCACTCCCGCGGGCGACACGGCGAACAGCTCGGCGAATTCCGACCGCGACTCCTTGAAGCCGTTGGTCGAGGAGTTGGCGATGTTGTTCGCCGTGACGTTGAGATCGGTCTGAGCGGCATTGAGCCCGCTGAGTGCGATACCGAAGGACATGATCGTGCTCCTGGAAATTTATTCGTCTGTGGTTCGTCTGTGATTCATCTATGGGAATCGGCGGCTACATGACCCGCCGCACATCCGTCATGGACACACTGCCCAAGGCGGATGTGTTGAGCGTCAGGCCGACGCCGCCATTCTCGATCGTTACACTGGAGACTCGCCCCGCCAGGGACAGGTCGAGCGACTCGCTGACGCCGCCGACGCTGGCGATCACCTCTATGTCGTAGGTGCCGGACTCCGCCGCCACGCCGTCGCTGCGCAAGCCATCCCAGGTGAACGGGGTTGCTCCGGACTGCGGTGGCAGCGTGATATCGCGCACCACCACGCCGCTGGCGTCGGTAATCCTGACCTGCAGGGCGGAGACCCCCGCGGGCACGGTGAATTCGCCGCTGACGCTGGCGCCCTGCGTGTAATGGATGCTGCTCGCGTTCGCCAGGATGTCGTGCCCGACCAGACTGGTGCCATTCATCGCCTGCGTGGAGCGCAGCGAGGCCGCCAGGGTCTCCATCGAGGACTGCATCTGCTGAATGCCCGAGACGGCGCCGAACTGCGCCAGCTGGGCGACGAATTCGGTGCCTTCCAGCGGTTTCATCGGATCCTGGTTCTTCAGTTGTGTCGTCATCAAAGTCAGGAATTCGTCGATGCCAAGGTTATTGGCGGACTTCTTTGCCTGTGCCGCCGCCAGCGCGGCCTGGGTTTGGGCGGCATAGGCGGCGATCGGATCAGTCGTCGACATGTAGATGCTCTCCTGTGGATCGGACAGTTGGACTCGATGCGCTCACGCCTACTGCCCCAGTCTCAGGGTGGCAAGCATCATGTCCTTGGCGGTATTCATCACTTCGACGTTGTTCTGATAGGAACGAGAGGCGGAAATCATGTCGACCATTTCCTCGACCGTATTGACGTTCGGTGCGTACACATAGCCATCGGCGTCGGCCAGCGGATTGCCAGGTTCGTAGCGCGCGGTGGGCGACGCCTGGCTTTCGACGATTCCCCGCACCGCGACGCCGGCGCTGGCCGCATCCGCGCCCATCCCTGATCGAATCGCTTCGAACAACGGATGCCTGGCTTTGTAGACCTGCGCCGGATCGCTGCTGAGACTGTCGGCGTTCGCCAGGTTGCTGGCCGTGGTATTGAGCCGCACCGACTGCGCGCTCATGCCGCTGCCGGCGATATCGAAGATCTTGAATGAAGACATAAGGCTCTCCTGTCGCTGGCTACTGGCCGGTGATGGCCGTCATCAGCCCGCGAAACTTGGAACTCAGGAATGACAGCGTGGCCTGGTAGCGCACGGTGTTCTGCGCAAAGGCGGCCTGCTCGAGCTGTGCATCCACCGTATTGCCGTCCAGCGAAGGCGCCAGGGGTACGCGATACTTCAGGTCAGGCGAGGATTCACCGCCGCTTGCACCCCTCATATGACCAGCCCTGGTAGTGGCAAGATGCACGCCGCCAGCCGGATTGCCGGCCGCGGCCAGCGCAGCTTTGAAATCGATATCCCGCGCCCGGTAGCCCGGCGTATCCGCGTTCGCGAGATTCGCCGCCAGCAGCTCGGTGCGCTGCGAGCGCAGCTTCAGCGCCGTGGCGTGTACGCCAAGATATGTGTCGAGCTTGACCGGCATGACGGCCTCCGTCAGAAATCTGTCTGCCGAAGCCATAGCAAGTGGCATGCCAAATGCCGCAAAGCGAGGCTGCTTCACGACTTGCCTGCACTGGATGCGGTGCTGGGGGTGAAATCCTGAGAAGTGCATCACCGGTGGCGGCAAACAATTGCCGCCCGGCAATCCATGCCGCGTCGATACGGTGTGGCCCGGCAGCAGGTATCCGATCCGCCGGCGGCGATTTCGCTGCGCGAATCCACCCCGGCAATGCATCACAATTCCTGCACTTCATCTACGGCAGCACACCGCTCGCAAAGCTTTGCCAGGCTTCCTGGCATCGACCTTGCTTGGGCAAGTGCGACGTCAAGCGAACGACGCCAAGAGAATGTGCGATATAGAATGAGATACGCTTCCCGACATCTGCACCGCACGGCATTGCTGGCTTGGCTGCTGCTGGCGCACGATGCGCTGGCAACGCAGTCGCTGGAGGCTGTCCGCGGCACGGCCGAGGATTTCGTGCGAACCCAGCTTGCGACACAGAGCACAGCACAGGGCACCACGCGCTACCACATCGATGCCGCCAGCCTGGATCCGCGGTTGCGCTTGCAGGCTTGCGCAGTGCCGCTGCAAGCCTTCACCCAGAATGCAGCGGCCGGCGGCGCTGCACGAACGACCGTGGGCGTACGCTGCTCGGCCGCGAACGCCTGGACGGTGTACGTGCCGGTCACGGTGGAAGTCGAGCTGCCGGTGCTGGTGCTGCGCCGGCCGCTGGTGCGTCATGCCCGGGTCGGGCCTGGCGATGTGGAACCGCAGAGGCGGCGTCTGCCGGGCTCGGCGGCCGGCTTCGTCGGCTCTCCGGGCACGCTCGAGGGCTACCGATTGAAACGCGCCCTGCCGGCCGGCACCGCCTTGAGGCTGGACATGCTGGTTCCCGATATCCTGGTGCGGCGAGGCCAGCAGGTCACGTTGATCGCCGCCAGCGGCGGAGTCGAGATCCGCGCCCGCGGCCAGGCCTTGAGCGACGCCAGCGCGGCCGAACGAGTGCGGGTGCAGAATATGGCGTCACGCAAGATCGTCGAAGGTGTGGTCGAAAGCGACAGCATCGTGCGCGTCGGGTCGCCGGTACAGCGCTGAGCATGTCCGGCATCGGCGGCAGCGCCAGATTTCTGGCGCCAGGACGATCGCCGCCACTGGGCGCAGGTTCCAGGGACGGCCGCATTAAAGTTCCGGCGGCCGGCGCCGTTAACGCACTCATAGAACGTTGGAGATCGGGACGTGGCTACCAAAATCATTGGCTTCCAGAACAGCCCTGTGCCCGTGGGCGCCGAGAAACCGGCATCGCGCGCCGGCGATGCGGCCGCAAGCCGCGGTCCCGATGCGTCCGGCTCGGCATCGGCAGGCAGCCCGGTGCGCATCACCGATCAAGCACGGCAGCTGTCCGCGCTTGAACAAGCGGTGCACAACTCCTCCGCCGTGAGCGAAGCGCGCGTCGCCGCGATTCGCAGCGCGATCGAGGAAGGACGCTACGAGATCGCACCGCAACGGATCGCCGACAAAATGCTGCGCCTGGACCAGGAACTGCAGGCGGCGGAGAAATAACCGTGGATCCAGACATCTGCCGCGAACATCTGGAACAGCTGCTGGGCGAGGAAATCGCGGCGCTGTCGCAACTGGAAAGCCTGCTGGATCGCGAGCACGAACTGCTGGCCGCGAATGACGTCGAGCAGCTGGACCGTGCCGCGCAGGCGCGTCAGAGCTGCGTCGGCGATCTGGTGCGCATCGAAGACGAGCGCCATTCCCTGTGTCGCATGATGAACATGTCGACAGACCTGCCGGGGCTGGAGCGCCTGCTCGATTGGTGCGATCCGGCGCATGAGCTGCGAGGCCGCTTCGCCGAATGCGCCGAGCTCGCCATCCGCTGCCGCCATCTGAATGATCGCAACGGTGCGCTGGTGGGCGCCAGACTGAGAAAAATAGAGGGCATGCTCGGTGTGCTGACGGGCCGCGCCGGCGAGCCCAAGGTCTACGGCAAGCAGGGAATCTTCGAAGCGCCGGTTCGGGGCGCAGGCGTGCTGGCCACCGCCTGATCGATCTTCGCACGCCAGCGGCGCCGTTCGTCGGCGCTCAGCACTCCGGATGGTTGACCGCCAGGCCACCGAGTGAAGTTTCCTTGTAGGAATCGCGCATATCCGCACCGGTGCGGCGCATGGTCTCGATGACCCGATCCAAGCTAACGTGATGGGTGCCATCGCCCATCAACGCCAGCCGCGAGGCATCCACCGCCTTCACGGCGCCGGTCGCATTGCGTTCGATGCATGGGATCTGCACCAGCCCCCGGATCGGATCGCAGGTCAGTCCCAGATTGTGCTCCATGCCGATTTCGGCCGCATTCTCGATCTGGCTGTTCGATCCGCCCAGCGCCGCCGTCAGCCCCGCGGCAGCCATCGAACACGCGACGCCGATTTCGCCTTGGCAACCTACTTCGGCTGCGGAAATACTCGCATTGCGCTTGTACAGCGAGCCCACCGCCGCGGGCCCCCCCCACAAATCCAGGGGGGCGGCCCGACAGGGGGTGGCGTATGGTTTGTATTAGGGCAGCACCCCCGGGGTGTCGCCAGCGGCGCCATTCGTCGGAGCAGTCACGACCTTGCCGCCCGCTGCGTTTTCCTCGTTGACGGCCAATGCCCAGGCGTTGATCCAGTCCATGGCAGTCAGCGGATCGGCGCTCCTGCCCGCACTGCGCTGCTCCAGCGCGGCGCGCAGCTTCGCGGCGCGGCGCTTCACGTTCAGTCCGCCCGGCAGGGTGCCTTCCTGGTGCAGGCCACGCTCGATGCAGGCATGCATCGCGGCCCAGATGCGCTCCAGTCCATCGCCGACTTCCTGCGGCGTTCGCAACGCACACTCATTGCGCAGCGTGAGTTCGGCGATCCCCAGCTGCTCGCGCTCGGCGATGTCGAGCAACTCGGCGGCATTGGCATATGGAAACGGCACGGCGGCGGCATTCGAGTTCGTCGGCGCTGGTAGCGGCCGGCCGGAAAGCTGCGCCTCGGCCTGCGCCTGGGTCACGACGAAACCGCCACCGACCGAGTAAAACGTCGCTTGGTGCACCGCTGCGCCCCCGACGCCCCAGGCGTGGAGCGTCAAGGCATTCGGATGAAACGGCAGACTCTCCTGGCATCGCCAGTGAATGTCGCGCTCCATGCGAAAATCGATCCGTTGCATCCCGGCGAGCAGTAGTTCCCCATTGCGCCGCAGGCTCGCGATCGACGTCGCCGCCAAGTCGGGATCGACCTGCGCCGGCAGCCATCCCGCCAGCCCGAGGCAGACCGCGGTGTCGGTCGCGTGGCCTTTGCCGGTCAGCGCCAGCGAACCGTAGAGCTCGACGGTGAGATGCGAGACTTGTGGCAAGCGTCCATCGTCGCGCAACGCCGCGACGAAATGCTGCGCGGCTGTCATCGGCCCCATGGTGTGTGAACTCGAGGGGCCGATTCCGATCTTGAACAGATCGAACACACTGACGATCGTAAGGCTCAATGAACGTGCCTCGGATGTGCGGCCTTGCCGCGATGTCGATCATAGTCTCCTGGCGGGGGGTTTCCGACTGCAGGAGCGCACCGGTACTCGGTGTGCTCCTGGCCGGCATGCCGCAGCTAGAACAGCCAGCCGCGATGATCCGGGTAGGCCGCGCCCTGATCGAGATACTTCAGCCCTTTGACGCAACGCACGATCCACCAGATGGCAATCAGGAAGAACAGCAGGAAGCCGATCAGGATCAGACACAGGATGCTGGCGATGACCAGGTACAGCAGCAGTATCCAGAAGGTGCGGATCTGAAACTGGTAATGGGTCTTGAGCCAGTCCGGCGCATCGTCCTCGTAGACATACGCCATGACCACGCCGACGATGGCCGTGATGCCCGCCAGCAAGCCCAGCAGGTACAGGACGTAGATGATTTTCGCGATGCCGGTCCTGGCCGGACGCTCCGCGACGACTTGGTTCATTCCGCTCTCCGATCGCTCCCAGGTAGCGGATTGTGGGGGGCAGGACCGCGCTGCTCAACCCCCGCCCTGGCGACCGGCTGGTGGGCGTCCCTCGCAGCTCGCTGGCCAGCGCCGCGCCCACTCGAGCTTGGCAGCAGGCCGCAGCCGCTTGAGCGCATGCTCGGCCTTGAGCGCTTGCGACCTGGTCTCGAACGGCTGCGCGCCCAGCAGCGCCAGGGGCGGATTGGCACGCGTGAACTTCGCGCCCTTGCCGCAGGCGTGCGCAGCAAAGCGCGCCTCGACGTCGATCGCGATACCCGCGTACATGCGCCCGTCGCGGCACGCCAGCAGATACAGCCACCAGCGCTGCGGCACGCCGACGAATACCGCGGCGGCATTGGGTGGGCTTGCGCCGTTCACCTGCGATCCATGCTAGGGCGGTGCGACCTCGAATGAGGGATCGATTTCGCGCCACCAGGCAAGCAATCCGCCTTCCAGGTGCGCCACCGGATGCAGGCCTCGCTCCACCGCCAATGCCGACGCCCTGAGGCTGCGCGCGCCGCTGCGACACACGAATACATGATCCTTTTCCGCCACGGCAATCTCGGTCATGCGCTGCTCCAGCTGCGCCAGGGGAATATTCAACGAGCCCGGCAGGTGCGCCACGCTGAACTCCCGCGGTTCGCGCACGTCGATGATGAGGGTTTGCTGCCATAGCGACTGCAGTTGGCCGGCGGACAGGCGACGCACGCTCGCCAGCGACGCGGCGCTGCCTGCGGCCTGCAGGTCGCGCGGCTGGAGAATGGTCGGCTGTTCTCCGCATACCGCACAATCGCGGCGGCGCTTGAAACGGTATTCCTCGAAACGCATTCCCAGTGCGTCGTAAGTCAACAACCTGCCGAGCAAGGGCTCACCGATGCCGACGATCAACTTGATCGCCTCCGTTGCCTGGATCGTACCCATCACCCCCGGCAGCACGCCCAACACGCCTGCCTCGGCGCAGTTCGGCACCAGCCCCTCGCCCGGCGGATCGGGAAACAGGCAGCGATAGCACGGGCCCTGTTCCGGAATATAGGTCATCGCCTGACCTTCGAAGCGATGTATGGCGGCCGACACCAGGGGCTTGCGCTCGATCACGCAGGCATCGTTCGCCAGATAGCGTGTGCCAAAGCGATCACTGCCATCGAGTACCAGATCGTAGTCGCGCACGATCGGGCGCACATTCGCCGCGCTCAACCGAACTTCGTGGGCGATTACCTGGACCTGCGGATTCAGGGCCCGCAGCCGCTCCTGCGCCGCCTGTACCTTGCTGCGGCCGACACTACTATCGTCATAGAGGATCTGGCGCTGCAGATTGGAGATGTCGATGTGATCGCAATCGATCAGCCCGAGCGTTCCCACACCGGATGCCGCCAGGTAGAGGGAGGACGGCGAGCCCAGGCCGCCGGCGCCGATCAGCAGCACGCGCGCCGCGCTCAGCTTCTCCTGGCCCGCGACGCCGATTTCAGGCAGCGACAGATGGCGGCTGTAACGAGAGAGTTCCTGTGGTGACATCACGCTATCTCCACACCGTCTGCGGCTCAGGCGGATCGACCGGACGCCGGGCCGTGTACCGCCAGCGCCGGCCGCCGCTCGGTGGAGCGCCTGTCGCTGTGGCGCCCTCAGTCATCGATGGCTACGAATCGACCCAGCGGGCGGTCCTTGCGGACTCGATCGGCGGCGAAGACATGGCCGTTCATGGCAATGTACACGCCGGCGCCCAGGGTCTGAGCCGCCGCGAACGCCATGCCGAGATTGAACGTCGCATCGCTGCGCGCAAAGCGCGCCGGAGACAGTGCGCCCGTCAAGACGATCGTCTTGTCGGCCAGGGCGGCCAGCACGTGCGCCGATTCGGTCATGGTATCGGTGCCATGCGTCACCACGATGCGGCGGCTGGGCAGGCCTTGGATCGTGCGCGCCAGCGTCGCGCGGTCCTCATCCGTCAGGTCCAGGCTGTCCTTGCGCATCAACTCGATGACTCGATAGGGGTGCGTGACGTGGGCGGCCTCGAGCAGCTTGTCGACGACGGTTTCGCCCACCTCATAAGCGCTCAGCGCGTCGAAATAGACTTTGTCGATCGTGCCGCCCGTGGTCACCACGGCGATGCATTCAGCGCTGAAGCATTCGGTGGTGATGAAAGTCGACTCCTGTTGCATGGCTGCACGATACCAGTGGCGGCGCGACGACTGAAGCGCGGTGCCGACACCCCCAGAGGACCCCGGCCCGGGCCCCGGACGAGGGTCGTCGCACCGGCCTCGCCCAGTGCCATCCGTGGCCGTGCACCGGGCGTCGGGATAGCGCCCGCCTCAGGCCAGGGCGCTGTCGATCAGCGCCGCCAGTTCCACCTTGCGCGCCAGGCCGACCTTCTGCGCCACCACTTGACCGTCCTTGAACAGCATCACCGTCGGCACGCCACGGATCGCATAGCGACTGGTGGTCTGGGGGTTGGCATCGATGTCCAGCGAGGCCACCGTCAACCGCCCGGCATAGTCGTCGACGATCTCGCCGACCGCGGGCTTCATCGACTGGCAGGGACCGCACCAATCGGCCTCGAACTTCAGCAACACCGGGCCGCTGGCTTGCAACACCTGCTCGCTGAAGCTGGCATCGGTGACCTTGAGGAGATTGGCTTGGCTCACGGGTAACGACTCCTTGATGAGATCGATATTGGATGCAAGGCGACAAAATGCGGCGTCGCGGCCGCGCAAGCAATCGCCGTTCGCAATACCCAGGATCGACGCCATCAATCGCCGGTACCGGGCTTGACTTATTGACTTATTGACGCCGCGTCCTCGATGCCGGGCATGCCGCGATGCACGCCCGCTCGGCCGGGCGGGCGGCGACGAAGGTCAACAAGTCAAGTCCGGTACCCCCGCCAAGGCACCTCGCCATCGCGGCGGATCCACCTTATCCTCGCCGCTCCTGAAGTACCGAGGCGCGTCATCCTTGAATCTTTGCCGAGCCGATAAAGTCCTGCTGAGCGGGGGCGCAGCCCTGCTGGGCTCAGCGGCCTTGTTCGGCGCCACCCCATGGTCCATCGGGCTGCCGGCCGCCGCCTTTGCCGCCCTGCTTGCGGATGGCATTTTCCGGCCTTCCTCCGGGACGCTGTATCGAACGATCTGCCGTGGCGCGAGCGAGCGCGGACAGATCGCTCTCACGTTCGACGATGGACCGGACGCCGAGTTGACGCCAGTGGTGCTGGAGACGCTTGCCTGCTACCAGGCCCGCGCCACGTTCTTCGTCATCGGGCGCCACCTGGTGCGCAACACCTCGCTCGCCAGCCGCATGGTGGCCGAAGGCCACGAACTCGGCAATCACTCCTGGAGCCACTCCTACTTTCAGAATTTCTACGGTCTGCAACGCCACCAGGCCGATATCGAACGCAGCGCGGCGCTCATCCGCAAGATCTGCGGCACCAGCGCCGAACCGCTGTATCGCCCGCCGGTCGGCCTGAAGAGCCCGGCGCTGGCTCGCGTGGCGCATGCGCGGCAACTGACGATCGTCGCCTGGTCCGTACATGCCCGCGACACATTCGCCCGCGATCCACAGGCCACGGCACAACGCGTCCTGGCGCGTGTTCGAGCTGGGGATATCGTGCTCATGCACGACGGGCACGATCGCGATGGCCGGCGCCGCCCGATCGCAGCTCAAGCCTTGCCGCTGATTCTGCGTGGCCTGCAGCAGCG
>JBEBRC010000062.1:0-14556 GCA_040395055.1 Steroidobacter denitrificans | reverse complement strand
CGATCAACGATCACACTGAGCGTATTCGGCTCGCGCTGAATGACTTTCGCACCATCCAGAAATTCGAGCTCGGCTTCCAGCCCGGGAATATCAAGAGAGCGGTCACCGAATAAGTCGAAATCGACGGAATACCGGTGCCCCAGCCGCAGCGCGATCGCAGTTCCACCGTAGAGCACGAACTCCTTCGGTATGGCGGACAGCTCGGCCCAAAGACGCCGCTGAGCGGCGGGCAGGATGTTCACACAAGGCGAAAATTCCTGTTCGCGGGACACCGGCGGCACCGAGCGGCGCTCAGTCCTCCGCCAATTGCCGGAAATCGACGCCCAGGGAGCGCAGCTTGCGGTACAGATGCGTTCGCTCCATGCCGACACGCTTCGCCAACTGTCCGACCTTGCCATTGCACAGGATCAACTGCTGCTGCAGGTAGGCGCGCTCGAAATGCTCGCGCGCTTCTCGCAGGGGCAGCGCCAGCAGATCCTGCTTCACCAGGGGCTCATTGGTCGGCGCGTGAGCGGCGAGCTCGCGCTCGATCTCGTCCAGCTTGATTTCTTCTTCGCCGCCCAGGATCAGCAGTCGCTGCACGAGATTTCGCAGCTCTCGCACGTTGCCCGGCCACGGGTAGTTGCGCAGGCGGTTCTGCGCCGCGACGCCGAAGCGGCGCAATGGCAAATGCTGTTCGTCGACCAGACGATCGACATAGTGCCGCAGCATTTCGGGCACATCCTGCGAATACTCGCGCAGCGGCGGCACATTCAAGGTGATCACGTTCAGCCGCGACAATAGCTCCAGGCGTACGTTTGCATCGTCCGCGGCATTGAGGAAACGCGAGGTTGCCGAGGCGATGATGCGCACATTGGATTTCAGGGGCGTCGCGCCGCCGACACGCGTGAAGGCCTGGGTCTCCAGGGCAGCAACCAACAGGCCCTGCGCCTTCAAGGGCAGATCCTCGATGCCGTTGATGAACAACACGCCACCGGATGCCTGCTCGAAGACGCCCGCGTGAACCTCGCTCGCATCCTCGGTGCCGTGCAACACCACTGCCGCAGCGTCGTCGCTTACACCCGTCGCCACCAGTTGGACGAATGGGCCGGTGGCGCGCGGACTAAGGGAATGTATGTAGCGCGCAAACGCTTCGCGCCCCGTGCCGGGTTCGCCGACGATCAGCACCGGCGTCTCATGCGGTGCAACCTGCTGCACTTGCTCGCGCAAGGCATGCATGGCACGGCTGCGGCCCACCGGCGCAATCAATTGCGGCACCAGCGTCCGTCCCGTCTGCCGCTTGCTGCGACCGGAATCCAACGCCCGCTCCACGGTACGCAGCAGTTTGGCCAGGGACAGCGGTTTCTCGACGAAATCGAAAGCGCCCAGCCGGGTTGCCTCGACCGCCGTTTCGACCGTACCGTGCCCCGACATCATGACTACCGGGCACGAGGTGCCATCGCCCTGCGCCCATTCGCGCAGCAGCGTGATCCCGTCGGTATCGGGCATCCAGATGTCCAGCAACACCAGATCCGGGTCGTGCAGGGCGCGACTGGCACGCGCTTCGGCCGCATCCGCCGCAACATCCACTTCATAGCCTTCGTCCGCGAGAATCTCCTTCAGGAGTCCGCGGATCTCGGCTTCGTCATCGACGACCAGAATGCGCGCTGCGCTCATGCGCGTTCCCTCCTCGATCCGCCGCGCCGCTCCCGGGCCGAACCAGCTCGGTCCGCTGCGGTAAACGGAAGCTCGATATGTACTCGCGCGCCGCCCGCGCGCGCATTGTCGGCGTCTATTCTACCGCCATGTTCTTCGACTATTTTTTTCACGATAGCCAGCCCCAGCCCAGTGCCTTTCGGCTTGGTTGTCACGTAAGGATCGAAAACCTGACCGATGACGTCCGGGCCGAACCCTGGCCCATTGTCCTCGAACAGGATCTCCGCGACCGATCCACCTTCTTCCTCCACCCGCCGCGTTGCTATGCGGATCTGCGGATCAGGTATACCTTCCAACGCCTCGATGGAATTTGCCAGCAGATTGTGGACGATTTGCCGCATGCGGCCACGATCTGCTTCGATTTCCGGCATCAGCGGGTCGAGCTGCAGCCGGATCCGGCCCTCTCGCACCTGCCCGCGATACAGCTCGGCCACCTCGCTGATCAACTGGTTCAGATCGAAGCGTGACACATCCATTTCCGGCGCGCGCGCATATTCGCTGAAAGCGTTGACCATCTCCTTCATGGATTCGACCTGCTGCACGATCGTATGCGTCGCCCGATCGAGGATCTGCGCCTGCTGTGCATCCATCGAGTCCAGCAGCTTGCGCCGTAACCGCTCGGCGGACAACTGGATGGGCGTCAGCGGGTTCTTGATCTCGTGAGCGAGGCGACGAGCCACCTCGCCCCAAGCGGCGTCGCGCTGCGCCTGCAGCAATGCGGTGACATCGTCGAACACGATGACGAATCCTCCGGGACTTCGATCTTCGCCCGACAGCGTCGTGCATGCGCACATCAGTATGCGGCGGGTGGATTCTCCCTGTAGCACCAATTGCTCCCGCCATTCCGTCCGACCGGCCTCCAGGTGCACGCTGCAAGCGAACGCAAATTGCCCCAACAACGAATTGGCGGAGCCGGATCGCGACAGCGGCTGGCCGATAAGGGTCTCGACGTCGGCCCCGAGGATCGAACAGGCTGCCCTATTGGCCGTCCGCACGGTGCGATCCGGCTCCAGCGACATCACGCCTGTGGACAATCTCGCCAGGATGACAGCCAGGTTGGTGCGTTCAGCCTCCACCGCTTGCTGGCTGCGTGCCGTTTCCTGGCGCGCGCGTGCCAGTCGTTTTGTCATATCGTTGAAGGAATGGACCAGAATGCCCATCTCATCGTGCGAAGTCAGCGGCAGGCGCAGATCGAAGTCGCCCTTGGCCACGGCGCGCGTGCCGGCAACCAGGTCCTGGATCGGGCGCACCAGCCGCCGCGCGGACCAGAAAGCGCCATACAGCGCGGCGAACAATGACAACAGCAACACCAAGGTCAAGGTGAGGGTGAAGCTGGTCTTGAGCGGCTCGCGCAGGCGCGCCTTCTCGCCATAACGCTGATAGGAGGACTCCACGGTGTCGGCCAGCTCGCCCAGCCGGCGCTCGATCGGATAAATCGCCTGCAATATGCGCGGTTCGTCCCCGGGCTGCGTCTGCGGCACTTGTACGGCGGTGCGCACCAGATATCCGCCGCCGGCGACCGGATCGAGAGTGACGTAATCGCGCCCCTGCCGCACCTGCATGTGCATCTCTTCGCTGGAACTCATCGGCACGATCTCACTCAGCCTGTCGGAGCTGGTGGCCAGGATGCGGCTGCTGGAGCCCAGCAGCGTCAATTCCAGCGCGTCGCTGTGCTGGCGCAACTCATCGAGCTGCCGCACCGGATCCCGCCGATCCTGCGCCAGCTGCCGGGCGATCAGGCGGGTGCGATCCAAGTGCTCGCGCATCCGCAAATCCAGCGCCGCGCGTGACAAAGTCAACGCATCTTCCAGGCCCTGGCGAATCTCGACATGGAACCAGCTGTCGATGCCTCGACTCAGGAACACCACCGAGAAGTAGAACACCAGCAGCAACGGCGCCACCGCCAGGGTCGCCGACATGCCCACCATTCGAGCTTCCAGCCGCGAGCCGACGACGCGCCCGCGCCAATCGCGGATCAGTTGCGTCAGCCTCCCGGCAATGAGGATCAGCAGCACCAGCAGGCCGGCGACGTTGACCCCGACGATGAAAGGATGAAGATCGCTGAAATGCGCCGACTGCTGTACGGTCTGAGCCATGATCAGCAACGCGGCGACCCACAGTCCTGAACCGATCAGGACCAGGATCGAGACCAGAGTGCGCTTCAAAGTTGCGGCGACCATGTATACCACTCGGTGCGCTGTCGCCAATCGTCGACCCAGAACAGCAAAAAGCGCAAGGTGTCCGGCATGGTCCGGATATCGAGCGCCGCGCGCAGGCTGAGCTCATGACGGCTGCCGGGCCGTATCAGCGCCTGGTCGAGGATAGGAAGGTTACTGATCACCCGCAGCTGATCCAGCGCGGCATCCAAGGTCGCATAGGATGTCTGCTCGCCACTGTTCAGGTTGCGCACCAGATAGCGCTCGCTCAGCGCGTGGAACGACAACTCGTAGTTCTGGTCAAGCGCCGCTACCGTGTCGTCCCGCCAGTAGCTGCGCTGGCGGCGCACGACGATGCTCAAATGCAATGTCAGCGGCGCACCGTCGTGGATCGCCGCGCGTGCCTCCTGCGGCAGGGCGAAGTCCATGGTTGCATTGAGCTGGTAGACGTGATCGGAACGCTCGATATAGGCGGAGCGGATCTCGAACCGAGCCTGCCCCCACGCGGGAAGGCACATCACGACGCAACACAGACCGAGCAGCACGCGGAGGGACAGGCCAAATACGGCCGCTCGCCCGGGTGCTTGCGGCGGATGAGCGCACCCCGCCACGGCCTTGCTTGCCAGGCACGGTGCCGCCTCTCCCAGGATCGCTCGCAGGAACAGTCGTGGTTCGCTCCGATGTTGCAGGCTTGACGCCACTCATCAACCTTTTGTTTTTTCTATGCACGCATAATAAAAGCCATCCATCCCGGCTGTCCCTGCCGCAATTCGATGACCGGGCTGGCCGCAGGTTTCGACCTGCCGCGCACCGAATTCATCCCCAAGTTCCGCAATCGCCGCCCCACTGACGTCCCGCGCATCGCATGCTGCCGACAGGAAGGCACCCACCACGGCACCGGTTTCCTGTGCCAAGGCCGAGCAGCTTGCATACACCAGGCGCCCACCCGGCGCGAGCAACGGCCAGAGCCGGTGAACCAAATGCAGCTGGCGCGCAGCAAGCGCCGGAATATCCTCGGCGCGGCGCAGCAACTTGATGTCCGGATGGCGCCGAATCACTCCGGTCGCCGAACACGGTACATCCAGCAAGATTCGGTCGAACGGGCGGCCGTCCCACCAATCCGCCGTATCGGCCGCGTCCGCCGCGACCAAATGCACGCCGCAGGGCCTGTTCCCGGCGGGATCGACTGGCTCGATCGTATGATCGGTATCGCCGCTTGTTTCAACCCCCCGCCCCGCGACGATACGAAATCCCAGTCGCCGCAGGTTGTCCGCGACGCGACGCAGCCGTCGCGGCGAAACGTCGATCGCCACCAGCGACTCGAGTTCGGGCTGCAGCTCCAGCAGATGGCCTGTTTTACCACCCGGGGCCGCACAGGCATCGAGAATCCTTTCCCCGGCGCGAGGCGCGAGCAAGCGTGCAGCGAGCTGAGCGGCAGCATCCTGCACCGAAACGTCACCGGCGCTGAATCCAGGCAGATCGCCGACGTCCATCGCCGATTCAAGCAACAATGCTTCGTCCTGGAACGCACTGGCCGCGACACGGATGCCCGCCGCCGTCAGCCGCGCGTGGTAGTGCCGCCCTGTACCGTGCAGGCGATTGACTCGCACCCAGAACGCAGGGCGTTGATTGTTCGCCGCCAGAATTGCATGCACGGATGCGCCCCAATCCGTGGCCAGCAGGTCCAGCAGCCAGCGAGGGTGGGCGTGGCGCAGCGCCACATCGCCATCGATGGCGGCGAACAACCGGACATGTTCGCGCTGGGCGCGACGCAGCAATGCATTGATGAGCCCGGCGGCCCGGGGCTGGCCCAGCAGGCGCGCTGCATCGACGGTCTCGTCCACCGCAGCGTGCGCGGGAATGTCCGTGTAGAACAATTGGCACAGGCCGACGATGGCCAGGGATCGCACTTCCGGCGCCAATTTCTGGTTGGGCCGTGCCAGCAGCCGGCCGAGCAGCGCATCCAGCCGCAGGTACCAGCGAATGCTGTCGTAGCACAGGGCGCGCAGCAATCCGCGCTCCTGGCGCGTCGTCATGCCATCGGCATCCAGCGCCACATCCAGCGAGCGCCCCCTGATCGCCACGTCCGCCACGACGCGCGCCGCTTGCGCGCGTACTGCCGCCGAAGCGCTCACGAGCCCAGTACCGCCCCCTCAATACGATGCGCATTGAGAAATTCCGCCACGGACTGCGCCTTGCGTCCCGCGGCCTGCACCCGCGTCACACGCAAGGTCCCGTCCCCCGTCGCCACCAGCATCCCGTGTGGATCAGCGGCCATGACCGCGCCTGGCGCCCCTTTTGCCGTCGCGTCGCCGGGTGTCGCCTCCCAGATGCGCAACTGCTGTCCCTGCCACAGGGTCTGCGCCACCGGCCAGGGATTGAAAGCTCGCACCTGCCGATCGATCTGCAGCGCGGATCGCGACCAATCGATCATCGCTTCCTCCTTGGACAGCTTGGTGGCGTACGTTGCGCCGTCATCGGGCTGCGGACGGGCCTGCGCGGCGCCCGCCGCCAAGCGGTCCACGGCCTCCAGGATCGCCTGCGCGCCCAGCGCCGCCAGTCGATCATGCAGGCTCGCCGCCGTTTCGCGCTCCTCGATCGGCAAGGCCCGCTCCAGCAGCACCGGACCCGTATCCAGCCCCGCGTCCATCTGCATGATGGTTACGCCGCTGGTTCGATCGCCCGCGAGAATGGCCCGCTGAATCGGCGCCGCGCCGCGCCAGCGAGGCAGCAGGGAGGCATGGATGTTCACACACCCCAACCTCGGGGTCCGCAGCACGGACGGGGGCAAAAGCAAGCCGTATGCGACCACGATCATCAAATCGGCGCGCCAGTGCTGCAGGCGTTGCAGCGCTTCGGGATCCCGCAACGTGGCCGGCTGCTCCAGCGGCAGGCCGTGGCGCAAGGCGCACTGCTTGACGGCGCTCATGGTCAGCCGCCGGCCGCGGCCGGCCGGCCGGTCAGGCTGGGTGTAGACGGCGACGACGCGATGCCGGCGTTCGGGCGCTGCGCCCAGCAATGCCTCGAGCGCCGCCACCGAGAACTCCGGCGTGCCGGCGAAAACGATGGATAAAGAGTTCAAGCGCGTAGCGGCCGGTCAGATCGCCGGCTGCTTCGCGCCGCTGCGCGAAGCGCCGCCGACGCGGCGATCCTTGCGCTCTTTCTCGAGTTTCTTGCGGATACGCGTGCGTTTCAGCTCGGACAGGTAGTCGACGAACAATTTGCCGTCGAGATGATCGATTTCATGCTGGATACACACGGCGCGCAGGCCGTCGGCATCGAACTCGATCGGCTTGCCGTGGTAATCCAGCGCGCGGACTCGAATTCTCTCGGCGCGCGTTACCTTGTCGTAAATGCCAGGTACCGACAGGCAGCCCTCCTCGGTCTCTTCGATGCCATCGCGCGACAGGATTTCCGGGTTGACCAGGGCCAGCGGCTCCTTGTGATTCTCGCTCACATCGACCACCAGCACCCGCAGATGCACATTGACCTGTGTCGCGGCCAGTCCGATGCCCGGCGCGGCGTACATGGTCTCGAACATGTCGTCGATCAGCTTGCGCAAAGCGGCATCGACGCGTTCGACCGGCTGGGCACGCGTGCGCAGGCGGGGATCGGGAAACTCCAGGACGGTAAGAAGCGCCATAACTGAACTCGAAGCCTTTAACGAATATACCTGTCGGATTGCCTGTCGAACGCTCCCGTGGGGCGGATGGCGCAAACTGAGAACCACGTCTCGCGCTGCGATCCTATTCGTGCATTCGCTGCAAACATGCTGCTAAAGTTGGATCATTGTTGAACTTAATAATCGGCCCGAAGGCGCTGCGCCCGCCTCAAGTACCGAGGTCACAAAAAAACCACGTACCCATGCGGCGCCGCGTTTCGGCGTAGTGCTTGCCGCCGCATTGTCCGGTACAGCCCGGCAATGGGACATTATACGGCCGAAACGGGCAAGCCCGGCACGGGTTCGAGATGGTCCTTCACTGGAGCTTGTACGGGGCATGAAAACCGCGAATCTGCCAACTCGACCCGCATTTTTGCTGGGCCTGATCGCCAGCCTGACCGTTGCCGCGGGCTTGGTCGGGACCGGCGCTGCCGCACAAGACACCGCCTCGCGCACGATCGCAACCGGCAGCAATATTCCCATTTCCGCCGACGCCCCCAATGAGTACGTGGTCAAACCCGGCGATACCCTGTGGGATATTTCCAAGGTATTCCTGCGTGATCCTTGGTATTGGCCCGAAATCTGGTACGTCAACCCCCAAGTGGCCAACCCCCACCTCATCTACCCGGGCGACGTGCTGCAGCTGATCTACGTCGACGGCAAGCCACAAGTGACCCTGGCGCGGGGCCCGCAGAGCGGCAGTGGCACGAAACGCCTCTCGCCGCAGGTGCGCACGCAACCCCTGAGCCGGGCCATCACCGCGATTCCCTATGACGTCATCGCCAGCTTCATGGGCCGGCCGACCTTGCTCGACAAGGACCAGGTCAGCAAGGCGCCGTATGTCGTGGCCATGCGCGACGGCCACCTGATCGGTGCGGTGGGCAATGAGATTTACGCCCGCGGCATCGGGGATTCACCGATCGATACCCGCCACAGCATCATTCACGTCGAAGAGCGTCTCTACGACCCGGATGACGGTGCGCTGCTGGGGTATTCCGGCATGTATGTGGGTTCAGGGCCGGTTGTGACGCCGGGCGATCCGGCAAAGCTGCTGCTGACCGATTCGGCGCGCGAGGCCTTGCAGGGCGACAAGCTGTTTCCGGAGAGCTTGGACGTGAACGTGGATTTCGTGCCTCACGCACCCGCTGCCGACGTCGAGGCCAGCATCATCGCCGTACGCAGCCATACGGTCATGGGACAGTACCAGGTGGTGGCACTGAACCGCGGCACCCGCAGCGGACTTGAGCCCGGCCACGTACTGGCCGTCCACCAAAGCGGCGACATCGTCCGTGACACTTATGCCAAAGGCGGCCTGGCCGCTCGCAAGTCCAAGTCCTCCGGTGGCCGCAAGGTGCAACTGCCCGACGAACGCGCCGGCGTGGTGATGGTATTCAAGGCCTTCGACCGCATGAGCTATGCGCTGATCATGGAAACGACGCACGAGATCCGATTGGGCGATTACGCGCGCAACCCGTAACATGCCGCGCTCATGGACGAGCTTTCCGCCTGGCTGATCTTGGCGCGTGCGCCTGGGTTGCACGCCGCGACCCTGCGCCCATTGCTGCAGCAGCTGCCATCCGCCGCCGCCCTCGTGAGCGCGGCGCCGGCAACGCTGAAAGCAGTCGGCGCCAGGTCGGCGCTGGTCGAATGGCTGCAGGTCCGCGGCCGGGCACGGGACCAGGCGCTGGCAGACGATCTGCGCTGGATCGAGCCCGATGACCATCATTTCGTGCCGCTGGGAGCGCCGCATTACCCACCGCTGCTGGACGATGTGCCGGACGCGCCCGTTGGACTATATGTGCGCGGCGACCCGGCCATGCTGTCCTTGCCGCAGCTCGCGATGGTCGGCTCGCGCAGTCCAACCCCCCAGGGCAGCGACAACGCGAGCCTGTTCGCGGCTCATCTTGCCCGCTGTGGACTGGCTATCACCAGCGGGCTGGCCGCGGGGATCGACACCGCCAGCCACCGCGGGGCGCTGGATGCTGGCGGCAACACGCTCGCCGTATGCGGAACAGGCCTCGATATCGACTACCCGAGCGCCAATTCCTCGCTGGCGAGCGCCATCGCGGCACATGGCGCACTGGTCAGCGAGTTCCCCCCGGGAACGCCTCCGGCGCGACATAATTTCCCGCGCCGCAATCGCATCATCAGCGGCCTGGCGCTGGGAACCCTGGTGGTCGAGGCTGCCGTACAAAGCGGCTCGCTGATCACGGCGCGACTGGCCGCGGAGCAGGGCCGGGAGGTGTTCGCCATCCCGGGGTCCATCCACAATCCCCTGGCTCGCGGCTGTCATCAGCTGATTCGCCAAGGCGCGAAACTGGTCGAGACCGCCGACGATATTTTCAGTGAGTTACGCTCGCTGCTGGCCGCAATGACCCCGCCACCGCCCGCTCCCGTGGCCCCCGCAGCCGTGACGGGAAATTTCGGACCGGTATTGGACAAAGAGTATGAAATCCTGTTAGATGCGCTCGGCTTCGAGCCGGCCGGGGTCGACGTCCTGGTTGCACGGACAGGGCTCAAGGCCGAAGAAGTGGCGTCCATGCTACTGATTCTTGAACTCGAGGCACGCATCGAGTCCTACCCTGGCGGGCTTTATGTCCGGCGCGTCTTGAAGTGAGCGAAATGAAGGAAAGTGTTCTCGATATCCTGATCTACCTGTTCGAGAATTACTTCGATACCGACCTTCACAGCGCTCCCGGACCCGATCGGGATACGCTCAAGGACGAACTGGAGCGGGCTGGATTCTCGGAGCGGGAAGTCGGACGAGCGCTGGAATGGCTGGAGCAGCTGTCCGCGGACCCGCAGCATGTGGTCGCAACGCCGGCATCCCGGGCGATCCGGATCTTCGCGTCCCGTGAGCAGACGCGTCTGGATACCGATTGCCGCGGATATATCTTGTATCTGGAGAACATCGGCATCCTCAATGCCGCGCAGCGCGAACTCGTCATCGATCGGCTGTTGGCATTGGATGCACGGCAGATCGACATCGAGCAGGTCAAGTGGGTGGTGCTGATGGTGCTCTTCACCCAGCCCGGCCAAGAGAGTGCGTATTTACGCATGGAGGATTTGGTATTCGACAACCGTCTGGATGCGGTGCACTGACGCGCTCGAACTAACGAACGCAACAGATGCGCCGCGGCCGACCGCGGTTTTCTTTTTTATGGACCAGAAGAACCTCGTCATAGTGGAATCGCCGGCGAAGGCGAAAACCATCAAGAAGTACCTCGGAAAGAATTTCGAGGTATTGGCCTCCTATGGCCATGTTCGCGATCTGGTGCCGAAGGAAGGGGCGGTCGATCCGAAGCGCGATTTCGCCATGCGCTACCAGATTCTCGACAAGAACGAGAAGCACGTGCAGGCGATCGCTCGTGCACTGAAGAAGGCCGACGCGCTGTACCTGGCGACCGACCCGGACCGCGAAGGCGAGGCCATTTCCTGGCATCTTGCCGAATTACTGAAAGAACGCGGTGCGCTCGACAACAAGCAGGTGTACCGCGTCGTGTTCTACGAGATCACGCGCAATGCCATCCGCGAGGCAATCGAGCAGCCGCGCGATATCTCTCAAGACCTCGTCGATGCGCAGCAGGCGCGCCGCGCGTTGGACTATCTGGTCGGATTCAACCTGTCTCCGCTGCTGTGGAAGAAGGCCGGCTTGCCCGGCGCATCCGCCGGCCGCGTACAAAGCCCCGCACTGCGCATGATATGCGAGCGCGAGGAAGAGATTGCGCGCTTCCAGTCGCGTGAATACTGGACCATCGATGCGGACGCGCAGAAGGACGGCCGAGGCAGCCGCGGAACGCAGGGATTTTCCGCCAGGCTGATCGAATATGACGGCCACAAGGTCGAGCAGTTCACGGTCACGACGCAGATGCACGCGCAGCAAGTGCAGGCCGCGATCGAGAAGGCGGCAGGGCTCGGCGAGGCCACGGCATCGATCGATGCGCCGGGCGCACCAGGCGTCCTTACTGTCACGGCAATCGACCGCAAGCAGCGCCGCCGCAATCCGTCGCCGCCGTTCACGACCTCCACCCTGCAGCAGGAAGCCGCGCGCAAGCTCGGTTTCGGCGCCCAACGCACCATGCGGCTGGCGCAGCAACTCTATGAAGGTGTCGACTTCGGCGAGGGCGCCGTCGGCCTGATCACCTATATGCGCACCGACTCGGTCAACCTGGCGAACGAGGCCTTGCAGGAAATCCGCCAGGTGATCTCCCAGCTGTACGGCAATGAGTCATTGCCCGATGCGCCGCGTCACTACAAGACCAAATCCAAGAACGCGCAGGAAGCCCATGAAGCTGTGCGACCTACGTCGGCGGCGCTTACGCCCGAGCGGCTGGAAGGCCGGATCGACGCCGATCAGTTCAAGCTCTACAGCCTGATCTGGAAACGCGCGGTGGCGAGCCAGATGGAGCCTGCGCTCTACGACACCGTTGCCGTCGACCTGGTACCCGGCAAGCAGGCACAGCGCGAAGGCGCTGTCGCAGCATTGCGCGCAAACGGCTCGACCCTGGTCAAACCCGGCTACATTGCCGTGTACAAGGAAGGACTGGACGACGCCAGCGACGACGACAATGACCGCATCCTGCCAGCGATGGACGTGGGAGACATGCTGGCGCTGCTGAAGGTCCGGCCGGAACAACACTTCACCGAGCCGCCGCCGCGCTATTCCGAGGCAAGCCTGGTCAAGGCGCTGGAAGAACATGGCATCGGCCGGCCCTCGACCTACGCCAGCATCATCCAGACCTTGATCGGCAAGAAATATACCGAGCTGCTCAACCGCCGCTTCGTACCGACCGATCTCGGAAAGATCATCAACCGCTTCTTGACGCGCAACTTCCATCATTACGTGGAGTACGGATTCACCGCCAGGATGGAGGACAATCTCGACGAGATTGCGGACGGCAAGGAAGAATGGATACCAGTGCTCGATCGCTTCTGGAAGGAGTTCAAGCAGCAGGTCGATTTCGTCGATGAAACCGTGACGCGCGAGGATGTTTCCGAAGCACGCGAGCTGGGCGCCGATCCGACGACCGGCAAGCCGATCTCGGTGCGTTACGGCAAGTACGGGCCGTTCGTGCAGCTGGGCACCAAGGACGACGAGGAGAAGCCCCGCTTCGCCAGCCTGCGGCCGACCCAGCGCATGGACTCGATCACGCTCGAGGAGGCGCTGGAACTGTTCACGCTGCCGCGAACACTGGGGCAGACGCCAGGCGGCGAGCCGATCAAGGTCGCCATCGGTCGCTTCGGTCCCTACGTACAGTTCGGGCCCAAGAAATTCGTCTCCATCAAGGATGACGATCCCTACACCATCGAGCTGGCGCGCGCCGAGGAACTGATTCGGGCCAAGGAAGAGCTCGATGCGAATCGCACTATCCTGGATTTTCCCGAGGCCGGCATCCAGGTACTCAACGGCCGATTCGGGCCGTACATCACCGATCGGGTCAAGAACGCCAAGATCCCCAAGGATCGCGACCCCAAGAGCTTGACGCTCGATGAATGCCGCGAGCTGATTGCCGCCGCGCCAGAGCGCGGCAAGGGACGCTTCGGCCGATTCGCGAAAAAGACGGCGGCTACCGACCCCGCCGCGGCAACGACACCCAAGACGGCGGCCAAGACCGCCGGCAAGACCGCATCGGCCGCGAAAAAAGCCGCCAAGCCGGCAGCCAAGACAGCGCGCAAGAGCGCAGCGCGGAGCGCTGCGAAAAAGAAGGCGCCGGCAAAGCGCGCCGCCAGTCTCAAGCAGGCGAAGTAATGAGCGCCTCCGCCGCCACGCCGCCGGATTCGACCGCGGTCATTGCTTATCTGCGCAGCCTTCAGGATCGCATCTGTGCCGCCCTGGAGCGCCTCGACGGGCGGGCGCGGTTCCACAGCGATCACTGGCAGCGCGCCGAAGGCGGCGGCGGGGACAGCCGCGTACTGAGCAATGGCGCGATATTCGAACAGGCGGGCGTCAACTTCTCGCATGTCTGCGGCACGACGCTACCGCCGAGCGCGACCGCACAGCGCCCCGAACTGGTGGGCGCCACCTGGATCGCGACCGGCGTGTCGCTGGTGCTGCATCCGTTGAATCCATACGTGCCGACGACCCATGCCAATGTGCGATTCTTCGCCGCCACCAAACCCGGGGCGTCTGCCTGGTGGTTCGGCGGCGGTTTCGATCTCACGCCCTACTACCCCTTCGACGAGGACGTGTTGCACTGGCATCGCACGGCACAACGGGCCTGCGCCCCGTTCGGTGCCGAGGTCTACGCCCAGCACAAGGAGTGGTGCGACCGCTATTTCTTCCTCAAGCATCGCAACGAAACCCGCGGCGTCGGCGGTCTGTTTTTCGACGACCTGAACCACTGGGACTTCGAGCAGTGCTTTGCCTATCAGCGCAGCGTCGGCGATCATTTTCTCGAGGCCTACCTGCCGATCGTCGAGCGGCGCAAGAACCTGCCCTATGGCGAGCGCGAGCGGCAGTTTCAACTGTACCGTCGCGGACGCTATGTCGAGTTCAACCTGGTCTACGACCGCGGCACATCCTTCGGCCTGCAATCAGGCGGCCGCACGGAATCCATCCTGATGTCGCTGCCTCCCCTGGTGCGCTGGGAATACAACTGGCAGCCCCAACCCGGCTCGCCGGAATCCCTGCTGTACAGCGAATTCCTGCGCCCGCGCGATTGGCTGAAGGAACTTTCCTAGCCTTTACCCGCGCTCCAGGCGCACCCCGCAACCCTGCCGCGGGATCTTGATTCTCCCTGACGCTTGACCAAGAGCCGGCCGGACTACGCCCCTACGCCATGGATCCTGCCGCGCCGCCGGCGCCCAGGGTAGAGCCGCTCCAGGGGCCGCCAGGTTGCGAGGACGACGCCTTGGGCCGAACATGCTCCCTCATTCCACACTGCATCCCTACCGTGAACTATCGCCACGCCTTCCATGCCGGCAACTTCGCCGACGTTCACAAGCACCTGGTCCTGCTGGCCTTGCTCGAACGGTTGCAGCGCAAGCCGAAGCCGCTGTTCTACCTCGATACCCATGCCGGCCGCGGCTGGTACGACCTGACTT
>JBEBRC010000061.1:0-14751 GCA_040395055.1 Steroidobacter denitrificans | reverse complement strand
CAGGGACATTCGACCAAAATCTTCAATCGGCCATCCGCTCCGCGCTGCACCGTTTCGCGTGGAATCGGGTTTCAGCTGGTAGCGATCGATGGCAAAACCTCCGACTGGAAGTGTGTGGCTGCTTTTGCCACACCCCTGTCGAAGGCGCGCTAATTTACAGCATCCTTCAGAGCCTTACCAGCCTTGAAACCAGGAACTTTGCTGGCAGGGATTTCGATGGTTTCGCCAGTGCGCGGATTGCGCCCTGCACGGGCGGCGCGCGCCTTCACCGAAAATGTACCGAAGCCCAGCAAAGCGACTGTATCGCCCGATTTGAGCGCCGCGGAAATAGAGTCGAACACGGCTTCCACCGCGCGCGTCGCTTCGGCCTTCTGCAGGCCAGCCTGCCCGGCTACGGCGTCGATCAATTCGGCTTTATTCATTTCCAGCTTCCTTCTTTTTTGGAAAAAAGAGTGCGCTCCCGTGACAACGGGAGCGCGTATAGCCTGGCCCTGCGGGCCAGTCTCGTCAATGAGCCCGCACTTGCTTATTGGCTCGCTTGGCTACGCGTCCTGTTCGTTGCTTGTCATTGGCCTGCGGTGCCGGTGGCGGTGTCACGTCTTGCGCCAACGGTGCAGGCATATGCGTGAGCGCGACCTGCAGCACCTCGTCGATCCATTTGACAGGCTTGATCTCCAGGCTGTCCTTGATGTTCTGCGGAATCTCCACCAGGTCCTTGGTGTTGTCGTCCGGAATCAGCACGGTGCGGATACCGCCACGGTGCGCTGCCAACAGCTTCTCCTTCAATCCGCCAATCGGCAGTACCTGGCCACGCAGTGTAATCTCGCCTGTCATCGCTACATCCGAGCGCACCGGAACGCGCGTCAGCGCGGATACCAAGGCAGTGCACATGCCGATGCCGGCGCTGGGGCCATCCTTGGGTGTCGCGCCCTCGGGTACGTGAATATGCACGTCGGCCTTTTGATAGAAGTCAGCATCCAGGCCAAGCAGAGCGGCGCGGCTGCGCACCACCGTCATCGCCGCTTGAATCGATTCCTGCATCACCTCGCCCAGCTGGCCGGTATGCGTAAGCTTGCCCTTGCCGGCGACGATAGCCGCTTCGATCGTAAGCAACTCACCGCCTACCTCGGTCCAGGCCAGTCCCGTCACTTGTCCGATGTGATCCTGCTCCTCGGCACGACCATAGCGGAAGCGGCGCACACCCAGGTACTTGCTCAGGTTCTTGGGCGTGACCGTCACGCTTTTCGCGTCGGCCTTGGCCGAATCTGATTTGGCATCGGGCTTCAGCAGCTGCTTGACCGCCTTGCGGCAAATCTTGGAAATCTCCCGCTCCAGGTTGCGTACGCCGGCCTCGCGCGTGTAGTAGCGAATGATATCGAGGAGTGTCGCCTCCGAAATCTTCAGTTCGCCCGCCTGCAACCCGTTCTGCTTCACCTGCTTGGGCAGCAAGTAGCGCTGTGCGATCGCGCTCTTCTCATCCTCGGTATAGCCGGGCAACCTGATCACTTCCATGCGGTCCAACAGCGGCGCCGGGATGTTCAAGCTGTTGGCGGTGCAAACGAACATCACTTCGGAAAGGTCGAAATCGACCTCCAGGTAATGATCGTTGAAAGTCGAGTTCTGCTCCGGATCGAGCACTTCGAGCAGGGCGGAAGACGGATCGCCGCGGAAGTCCATTGCCATCTTGTCGACTTCGTCGAGCAGGAACAATGGATTGTGCACGCCGGTCTTGGCCATGTTCTGGATGATCTTGCCAGGCATGGAGCCAATGTAGGTACGGCGATGGCCGCGGATTTCCGCCTCGTCGCGCACGCCGCCCAGCGACATGCGCACGAACTTGCGATTCGTGGCACGCGCGATCGACTGGCCCAAGGAGGTCTTGCCCACGCCGGGCGGCCCCACCAGGCACAGGATCGGACCCTTCAAGGTCTTCACCCGCTGCTGGACGGCGAGGTACTCGATGATGCGCTCCTTGACCTTCTCCAATCCGTAGTGGTCCTCGTCCAGCACCTTCTCGGCCACGACGATGTCGGTGTGGGCCTTGCTCTTCTTTTTCCAAGGACACTTCACCAGCCAGTCGACGTAATTGCGAACGACCGTCGCTTCGGCCGACATCGGCGACATGAGCTTGAGCTTGTTCAGCTCCGACATGGCCTTGTCGCGCGCTTCCTTGGGCATGCCCGCCTTGTGGATACGCTGCTCGAGTTCGGCCAGCTCGTTAGGCGCATCCTCGATCTCGCCCAGTTCCTTCTGAATGGCCTTCATCTGCTCATTCAGGTAGTACTCGCGCTGGCTCTTCTCCATCTGCTGCTTGACGCGGCCGCGGATGCGCTTCTCGATCTGCAGCACATCCATCTCGCCTTCGATCAGCGCCAGGATATGTTCCAGGCGCTTGCGCACGTCCTGGATCTCCAGCACTTTCTGCTTGGCATCCAGTTTCAGCGACATGTGCGCGGCAACGTTGTCGGCCAGCCGGCCCGGCTGTTCGATGCCGGCCAGTGCCGTCAACACCTCGGGCGGAACCTTGCGGTTGAGCTTCACGTACTGCTCGAACTGCGAGGTGACAGAACGCGCCAGCACGTCCATCTCACGCTCGTCGTACTGCTCGATGTCCTTGAAGGGCGAAGTCTCGGCAGAGAAATAGGCGCCCGCGATCAGCTTCTCGACCTTGGCGCGCTCGGCGCCTTCGACCAGCACCTTCACCGTGCCGTCCGGAAGCTTCAGCAATTGCAGGATGGAGGCGATCGTGCCGAGGCGATACATGTCCTGCGGACCTGGGTCGTCGACATCCGCCTGCTTCTGCGCCACCAGCAAAATCTGCTTGCCGGCGTGCATCGCCTGGTCGAGCGCAAGAATCGACTTCTCGCGCCCAACGAACAGCGGAATCACCATATGGGGATACACCACCACATCACGCAGCGGCAACACGGGCAAAGCGCCCGCGGCGGTGCGTTCAGTATCTGGAATGCTTGATTCGGGAGTATCAGTGCTCACGCGCAGTACCTGGGGTCTAACAACAGAGAGTCAAGCGAAGGTCGGGAACAAAGGAAGATCATTGATCAAAATACCGCAAGCAACGGGCCCCTGCCAGGGTAAACATGAGTCACGCGTCGCAGATCGGCAGCGGTCCACAAGGAAATACAGGGTTGCCCTCATTGAGACTGGGTCAGTTCGCCTGTGTGCACGAAGGGCACGCCTCACACGCGACAGGGGCGCCGTCGCGGCGCCCCTGTTGACTGATCGATCGGCGCAGGCCGTTGCCGGGAACTGCGCCCAAAATACTCGATAAAATAGGATGCTGCTTGCGATGCGGTTGTTTTGACGTCAGTGATCGCTGCCGGTCGGGCGATGCTCCTCAGCCGCCTCGAGCTGCGCCTCCTCCGGCGAAGCATAGAGTATGTAAGGCTTGCTCTCACCCAGAATGACCGACTCGTCGATCACGACTTTCTGCACATTGCGCAGCGAAGGCAGTTCGTACATGGTTTCCAGCAGCACGTTCTCCAGGATCGTGCGCAGGCCACGCGCGCCGGTACGCCGCTGCATCGCCTTCTTTGCGATCGCCTTGAGCGCATCCGGACGGAACTCGAGCTCCACGCCTTCCATGTCGAACAGCTTGCGATACTGCTTGCTGAGCGCGTTCTTCGGTTCGAGCAGGATCGACACCAGTGCGCTCTCATCCAACTCATCGAGCGTGGCAACGACCGGCAGGCGACCGACGAACTCCGGTATCAACCCGAACTTGATCAAGTCTTCCGGTTCCACTTCATGGAAAACATCGCTGCCATGCGCGCGCTCGCTTTGCTGGCGTACGTCCGCCGTAAAGCCGATGCCGGTTTTCTGCGTACGATTGAGAATGATCTTCTCCAGGCCCGCAAAAGCGCCGCCGCAGATGAACAGAATGTTCGAGGTATCGACCTGCAGGAACTCCTGCTGCGGATGCTTGCGCCCGCCTTGCGGCGGCACCGAGGCGACCGTGCCCTCGATCAATTTCAGCAACGCCTGCTGCACGCCCTCGCCCGATACATCGCGGGTGATCGACGGGTTGTCGGACTTGCGTGAAATCTTGTCGATCTCATCGATGTAGACAATGCCGGTCTGGGCCTTGTCCACGTCGTAATCGCACTTCTGCAGCAGCTTCTGGATGATGTTCTCGACGTCCTCACCGACGTAGCCGGCTTCGGTCAGGGTCGTGGCATCGGCGATCGTGAACGGAACGTTGAGCAAGCGCGCCAATGTTTCGGCGAGCAAGGTCTTGCCGCAGCCGGTGGGGCCGATCAGCAGGATATTGCTCTTGGCAAGCTCGACTTCATCCTTGGCGCGCGCCTCGCCCGTCTTGGTCTGCAGGCGCTTGTAATGGTTATACACCGCCACCGACAGCACCTTCTTGGCGCGCGGCTGGCCAATGACGTACTCGTCCAGCACTTTCTTGATCTCGTGCGGACGTGGCAGCTTGTCGCGTGTGCGCTCCGCGCGCTCCTCGAGCTCCTCGCGAATGATATCGTTGCACAGCTCTACGCATTCATCGCAGACGAACACGGACGGGCCGGCAATCAGCTTGCGCACCTCATGTTGGCTCTTGCCACAGAATGAGCAGTACAGCAGCTTGCCGTCGTCGTGTTTACCGCGGGAATCTTCGGACATGGATCACCCTCGAAAGATCAGCGCGAACCAGCATTTCGACCGCCGTCCAGGCATGGGATCCAGCGCACGCCTTGCGTGTAACGAAATGATGTCGGGGCTATATATCACGCAGCGCCATCATGCTGCAAAGATGCCCGGCTCAGGCACGGCAAAGGCCGCTCCTGGAAGCAGAAATCCGATAAGCCAGAATCACTTACCAGGAACAGCCGGAACCTCACCGCGGCGCTCCATGACTCGATCGATGAGTCCGTATGCGACCGCCGCCTCGCCGCCCATGAAATTGTCACGGTCGGTATCATTACGAATCTGGTCGATCGTCTGGCCAGTATGCTTGGACAGGATGCGGTTCAACCGATCGCGCGTTTCCAGCACTTCTCGCGCATGAATATCGATGTCCGATGCCTGCCCCTGAAACCCTGCCAGAGGCTGATGAATCATCATGCGCGAATGCGGCAGCGACAAACGCTTGCCCTTCGCCCCGCCCGCCAGCAACACGGCACCCATGCTCGCGGCCTGGCCGACGCACATGGTGCTCACATCAGGCTTGATGAACTGCATGGTGTCATAGATGGACAGTCCGGCACTGACCGAGCCGCCCGGGGAATTGATGTACAGCGCGATGTCCTTCTCCGGATTCTCGGACTCCAGGAACAGAAGCTGCGCCACCACCAGGTTCGCCATGTGGTCCTCGATCGGCCCCACAATGAAGATCACCCGCTCCTTCAGCAGTCGCGAGTAGATATCGTAAGCACGTTCGCCGCGAGCGGTCTGCTCGACGACCATAGGGACGAGATTCATAATTCCATGGCTCATAGGATCAAAGGGCCAATTAGCTTGAGTGTTCGCTGATCATCCCGGACGACATTCCTTCAACCTGGCCGACCCCGCTCGTGCAGGTTCGGCCCTTCAGCTGATCCAGTCAATCTGGCCGATTCCTGCGATTTAAAGGCCCTGTGCCAACGGCGCCCGGCGCCCCGGCACCCGAAGGCCAGGCGGCCAGGCTAGGGGCTCACGCACCGAAGTTCATCAGTTCCTTGAAATTTGAGGGCTTTTCCGTAGCCTGGGCTCGTTCGAGCACCCAATCGACCACCTGATCTTCGAGAACCATCGCTTCCATCTGACGCTGCAATTGCGGATTGGTTCGAAATTGCTGCATTGCCTGCGCAGAATCGGGGTACTGCTGCGCCAAGTCCACGAAGCGCTCCTGCACCCGGGCCTGGTCGACCTGCAGCTCGGCTTTGCGAATGATCTCGCCCAGCAGCAAGGTCAGCGCCACCCGTCGGCGCGCTGCTTCCTGGAACCCTTCGGCCGGCGGTACCTGCGATGCATCCTGCGCGCCCATGCGCCGCGCCGCATCGATCTGCAGATCCCGCACCTGCGTCTCGACCATCGATTTCGGCAGTTCCAGCGGATTCGCCGCCAGCAGCCCGTCCATCACCTGCTGCTTGACGCGCGCCCGGACCGCATCCGCCAGCTCGCGCTTCATATTGTCCTCGACTTCTTCGCGCAGGCGCTCGATGCCGCCTTCGCTGACGCCATAGGACTGGCAGAACTCATCGTCGAGCTCGGGCAATTGCCGCTCCTCGACGGCCTTGACCGTGAGGGCGAACTGCGCCTTCTTGCCGGCCAGCGTCGCCACCGGATAGCTCTCGGGGAAGGCCACATCAATGGTTTTCTGCTCACCGGCACGCGCGCCCTGCAGGCCGGCCTCGAAATCCGGCAGCATGCGGCCCGCGCCCAGTACGATGGCGACGTCCTGCCCCGCGCCACCCTCGAACGGCTCGCCGTCGATCGTTCCTTCGAAATCCACTGTAACGCGATCGGTGTCGTGCGACTCGCGCTCCGCACTGGAATACGTCGGACGTTGCTCGCGCAGATTCTGGATCATGGCGTCGACGTCGGCGGCCGTGACTTCGGCGACGGGACGCTCCACCTGCAGCGTCTCCAGCGGTGCCAGCTCGATCGGCGGCACGACTTCGAACACGGCGCGATATTTCAGATCGCCGCCCTGCTCCAGATCGATCGGCTCGATACGCGGACCGCCTGCGGGCGTCAGCTTCTCCTGGATGACTGCCTCGGTGAAGCTCGACTGCATGACATCGCCCAGCACCTCCTGGCGCACCTGCTGACCGAACTGCTGGCGCACGACCTTCACCGGCACCTTGCCGGGGCGGAAGCCCTTCAGGCGCACTGTACGGCTCATTTTCTGCAGCCGTTCGTCCACCGCCTTTTCGATGCGTTCAGCGGGGACCTGGATTTCCATCCGGCGCTCGAGGGTGCCGATCGATTCTACCGAAACCTGCATGGGCTCACGAACCTCAGTAAATGAACTCGTCTGACCTGCTATGCCTGAAATCACTGCACGGACGACCCGCCGGACGACTCGTCCAGCCAGCTCCAGGGGGCACCACGTCGACGGCCGGCGGCTGCCTGCGACCAGGAGCCAACATTGTCAGGCCGTTTCACAACGCTTTCCGAGCACCACCGCCGGTGCGCAAGGCGGAATCCGCTCCGCTTTCGCACTGCCCGATCGGCAACTTACAGCAACTGTGCCAGCAAAAGGGGCGCGATTGTGCCACACGCGAACCGGCGTTGGCACGAATTGGCGTGCACAGACTCCCAGGCAGCAGGAAAAACCTGTGCCAGCGGTATCGGCGTGATCGCCAACCCACTGAAATATAGACAAATTGGTGCGAAAGGAGGGACTCGAACCCTCACGGGGGTTACCCACTGGAACCTAAATCCAGCGCGTCTACCAGTTCCGCCACTTTCGCGACCGAGGACCTTCCATCCCACGCAGCACAGCCGCCCTGCCCCACGGGGGCGGCGGAGTATACGCGAGCGAGCCAGATTGTGATCGCCGGATTACGCACGATCGGTGCATGCCATGAAACGAGCGTACCAGCGCTGGTGCGCCCGCGGTCAAGCGCTCAATCGATCGATCCTGGGACGCAGCATCGGGCTTCGCGCTGCCAAGAAGCAACCATCAATCGCGACAGAGCGATGCCAACACCTGCACCAGCGCGTCGGGTGCCGAGAACATCGGGAAATGAAAGGCATCCAGGTCGATGCGCCGCCAGCCTTGCTGCACTGCCGTGTCCGCCTCAGCGGCCAGCAACCCAAAGCGCTGGCAATGGATGAAACTACGCGGCGTACGTGCCAGGCGCTGCGCCGAGAAATCGAGCCCCACCGTGTGCGTGCCGATCGGCAGTGGCCTGAGCCGTTGGTGAACGGCCGCCGCGACGCCGGGATCGTCGATGCCAAGATGTTCGGGCGGCGGCGGGGCGATCAGATACGGTCGATCGGCGAGACGATGCGGCACCAGCATCTGCTGGATATCCGGCCGCTGCTCGAAAATCGACCGTCCGGGTTGCGGTAGAAATCCATCCAGCACGACCATGGCGCTGAGCCGATCTCCCAGCGGGTCGAGCAAGCCATGCGCCACCAAGGATCCGTAGCTATGGCCGACCAGAATGACGCGATCGACTCCTTCGATCGCGAGCCGTTCCAGAACGTCTTGCACATGCAGCGTGGGATCGATCGCTGCACTGGCGAGGTGTGCGCGGTCCCCCAGCCCGGTCAAGGTCGGCGTGAGCACCCGCACGGATGAGGCCAACCGGTTCGCCACCTCGCGCCAGCACCACCCGCCGAGCCAGCTGCCGTGAATCAGAACCAGCGCCGGGGCCGTGGACGACATATCAAAACCTCCGCAGCAGATCGACGCCCCACGTTCGGCCCAGGACAGGCGCATAGACATCGAGTGCCAGGCCCGTGAACTCCCTCGCCTGAAAGTCCGACGTCGTTCGGTCATCACCGATGTTTTTCACCCAGGCGGTCGCTTCCCAGGTATCCGCCGCCGAACGCAGCCCCAGCCGCAGATCGCCGTGCTGGAATGCGTGGCGGCGATCGGCGTTGTCGGGATGCCAGTACATGCTGCCTTCGCCCGTATAGTCGGCGCGCATGAAAGCGTTCAATGCATCATTGAGGGGCCGTTCATAGGTCGCGCTCATCGCAAACGTATGCGTGGGCACCCGCGGCAGTTCGTTGCCGAGGACCCCGGGGTTGGCTGCGAAGGCCTCGATCTCGCTCTTTGTTATCCCCACGTTGGCCGCCAACGTCAATGATTCCCACATTCTCAGACCGAACTCCAGCTCACCGCCCCACAGGCGGGACTCATCGACGTTAAGGCCGATGTTGGAGCCGCTGGCGGCATCCAGGAACAACTGCTGGGAATTGTCGAGGCGGGTATGGAAGATTGCGGCACCCAGGTAGCCTCTGCCGTCCATGAACGGCGATTTGAATCCTAGTTCGTAGGTTTTCGCCTCCTCGGCACGAAATTCCTCGAAGCCCGGCGGCGAACTCGTCGGGTTGAGGCCACCGCTGCGAAATCCCTCGCCGTAGGACGCGTACAGCGACGAGTTGGCAGTCGGACGATAAGTCAGTGTCACTTTCGGCTGAACCTTCTGCGCCGAGAAACGCCGTCGCTGTCCCGTATCGGACACCACCGTGGTCTCGTCATCGTCGTGTCGCAGCGCCAATGCAATCTCGAACCGTTCGGCCAGATCGATTTCGATCTGCCCGAACTGCGCGAAGTTCTCGAATTCAGCACGGTCGATGCTGGTCATGGCCAGCATCTCGCCCGACAGCGGCCCCTCGCCGCCGCTAAAGAGGAAACCGGAGTCTGCCGACAGCATCGTGGTCGTACGCTTGCGCGACTCGAGATGATAGGCGCCCACGATCCATCGCACTCGGCGCTCGCCGCGCGAGGCGTAGCGCAACTCCTGTGAGGCGCCTGATTCATCGTACCCTTGGAAGGCCGTAAGGATCGGCAGCACCGTGGCATCGAAATCACCCAACAGGCCCTCGGTGGAGTCCAGGTACGCCACGTTGAACGACAAGGTACCGGCCTGCCGTGTCCAGTTCATCGCCAGTGAACCATCCAGGATCTCGCGATCGTTATACGCCAAGGTGTCGGTCACCAGGGGGCCTTCGTTGTCGTTCGCTCGACCATCGACGAACAGGCCCTGATAGGAAATATCGCCGCCTTCCGTACGCGAGTAGTTCGTCTTCAAATCGAACGACCAGTCTGGGGTCGGCGTCGCCAGCAGCCGCGCGCGAACCGACCTGTCCTGGTAAGCGTCCAGGTAGCGGCCATTGGTCTGATTGCGCAGTTCACCACGCCGATCGCGCCAGGTGCCGGCGAGCCGATAGGCAAGCTTGTCCGTGACGATCGGGCCGCTTACTGCAGCGCCGAGACGGTAGTCCTCACCGCTGCCTGCGCTTAGCTGCACCTGGCCTTCGGGCTGGGAGGCAGGCGCCTGCGTCACGACGTTGATCGCACCCATGATGGCGTTGCGACCATAGACGGCGCCCTGGGGTCCTTTCAAGAACTCGATCCGCTCCAGATCGTATTGACCGACATTGAACTGCGTCGGGCTGATCAGTTGGATCCCGTCCACGACCATCGCCACCGGCGGCTGTCCGCCTTGGATCTGACTGACCCCGCGTACGCTGATACGGATATCGTTGAAATTCAGCGGCGCCTGGAAGGAAACGTTGGGCACGAGCGCGGTGTAGCCGGCGACTCTATCGATGCCGGCGTCCTGGATCGTGGTCGCGGACAGCGCCGTGATCGAGGCCGGCACGCGCGTCAACGCTTCCTCCCGGCGACGGGCCGTCACGACAATGGTCTCCAGTTCGCTCATCGTGGTTTCGTTCGTCGCCGCCAGGCTCACGTTCGAAGAGAGGGTACCGACTGCACCCGCACAGCAAATGACGACGCGTTGCAGGGCTGCCGCCTGCCTGGATGTCGCACGCATGATTTCTCCCCCTTTATGTATCGGTGTGTTCGACGACTCAACGCAATGCATCGGGATGCGCGCGTGCCGCCTGGCGCAGCCAGTAGTCGACCGTTTGCGAGATCATTTTTGGTTTGAGCAGGAAATCGTGAGCCTCCTGTGCACGTTGCGGCGAGATGTGCGAAATCTGCGCGCCGCTGGCGCCGGCCAATAATTGCAATCGCGCGGCATGCTCGAACAAGCCCGCCAGGTAGACGGCTTCTTCAAGGGAAGACCCGACCGTCAGCAGACCGTGATTGCGCAGCAGAATCGAGCGTGCGGTTCCGAGAGCCTCGGTGATCAGACGCCCTTCTTCATTCGCGATCGGTACTCCTGGCCAATCATCCAGGTAGGCGCAATCCTCATGGAATACCGCGGTATCCATGTGTGCAATGATGAGACGCGCTTGCGTCATGGACAGGGCCGCGGAATGTATCGCGTGGGTATGCACGATGCTTTGCAGTTGCGGGCGCGCGCGATAAAGCCACAGATGAAATCGCACTGCCGGATTGGCCATGCCATCGCCCTCGACCACCCTCATGTCGGCGTCGACTCGCACCAGGTTCGATGCGCTGACATCGGCAAACCCCGAACCGAAATGGGTGGTCCAGAATGTGCCGGGTTCCTGCGCGCGCACCGTGACTTGGCCCGCAAGCGTGGTCGCATGCCCTTCGTCGGCCAAATGGCGGCAACTCAACGCGATTTTCTGCCTGACCGAGAAGCCAGCGGTACTCAGATGCTGATCGAGCTGTCGATCCATCTCCTCATGCACCTGCTCCTTCGACTGACTGTGGAAATCGTTCATCGAGTCCCCTCCGGCTCACCCACCCGGGCATTGAGATGAAATGTCTACTATTTGAGAAATCGTTGACGCGACCGATCCAACACGCCCCCAGCCTTGCTACAGGGCCGCGATCGCGTCGACTTCGACCAGCCAGTCCGGATGTCCGAGTTGCTGGACACCTATCAGCACACTGGCCGTCACCGGCCAGTCGGTGCCGAAGACCTCCTGGCCTGCACCAAAGATCAGCGGAATCAACTCGGCACGATGATCGACGACGTAGATCGTCATGCGTACGACGTTTGCAGGCCTGGCCTCGACTGCCTCGAGCGCGAGCTTCAGATTCGTGAACGCCTGCCGCGCCTGTGCGGCATGGTCGTCGGCACCAATCAGAACGCCGCTCGCATCGAAGGCCACCTGGCCGGCGATGAACGCCAGGCGCTGCGCAGTCGCCACCACGACCTGGGCATAGACTCCCGACAGCGGCGGCATCAGTGTCGGCGGATTCACCTTGAGTACACTCATGGACTGCTCCTCAAGTTGTCGCAGTATTCATTGCAAGGGGGGGCGCTTAATCGACGGGCGCGCCGCACCAGGCCTGCATCACCGAACGCAGCTCATCGATGCCTGTCGAGCGATCTCCCAGCCAGGCGAGGTGCCCGTCGGGCCGACACAATAAATAGGCGGCTTCACGCCAGGCGGCGGGGCCTTCCAGCAACGCACCCTGTACCACCTGCACCCGCTCGGCCCACCCGGATAATGTCGATGCGACAGCGCCTGCATCGATACCTGCCGAATCGATCAACACGAACTGGCCGCGATGCAACCATTGATACAGACTGCCACCGCAGGTCAGTTCCAGATCCGGCATGCGCTGTCCCGCCCCCTCACCGCTATCTGCCGTCGCCGTGGCGCAATAGTCCACCGCCATGGCAGTGATCTGTTCGGTCAGCAGCCGATTGGCCGCCGGAGTGCTCAACAGCTGCGCGAACACTTCGCGCAGTGCCATCGCATTGGGAGTCCAATTGAACAGCCACACCTGTGAACGCGAGTGCTGGCACAAGGTGACGCCCACTGGATGGCGTTCGGCGTGATAGCTTTCCAGAAGCGCCTCGCTGCCAACGCCGCGGACGGCGAGCGCGAGCTTCCAACCCAGATTCATCGCATCCTGCACGCCCACGTTCAGGCCGACACCGCCGGCCGGAAAATGAAGGTGTGCCGCATCGCCTGCCAGGAACACTCGCCCGATGCGATACTTCGAGGCGATACGATTCGTATCTGCATACCGCGACAGCCATAGTGGGTCATACGCCCCGAAGTCATCGCCCATGATCTCGAGCACCGTCGCGCGCAGCTCATCGAGCGTGAGCGGCACGTCCTTGGACAGCGTCATGCGAGAGGCGCTCTGGCAAGCGAACCGCCACAGGCCATCGCCGAACGGCACCAGCAGCGCCGTCCCGGCCGCATTCGAGATGGACATCGGCCGCTCGGGCGGCCGTTCGAGCCGCACATCAGCGAGCACGCCGGTGACCGTGGCCTCGGTCCCCACGAAGTCCACGCCCAGCGCCCGGCGAACGACACTATTGCCCCCGTCGCATCCTGCAAGGTACGGCGCGACCAGCCGGTACTCGTCTTCCGAGGTTCTCACGCCGATCGATACCGCATCGGCGGTCTGCTCGACGTCGGTGACCTCATGGCCTCTGAGCAGCGGCACATCCAGTTCTCGCAAGCGAGCTTCCAGCAGCGCCTCGGTACGCGCCTGGGCGATGAATGCGGTGTAGCGATGTCGCGTGTCCAGCACGCTGAAGTCCAGGCGCACCGGCAGGTTGGCGTAGTGGCCGCTCGGTATCAGCGGACTGCCTTCCAGGAATCGATTGACCAGTCCGCGCATGTCGAACACTTCCAGCGTGCGCGGATGCAGCGTCAGCGCACGCGAGTGGATCGTCGCCTGCGTTCGGCGTTCCAGAATGCATGGCCGTACGCCGCGCAACGCCAGCTCGCAGGCGAGCCACATTCCGCTCGGGCCGGCGCCGACGATGAGCACATCGACCGATCCGCTCTTCGCCCGCAGCGTGGCTGCCGATCGCGACGATAAAGAATCTGAATTCGAGCCAGTCATCCGCCCTCTCCGTTCGCCGACGTCGGCCCTGAGCACAGGACCGCCGATGAGTGAGAGACGAATATATAATATAATGCACTGTTCGTGTCAAATAGTGGATATTCTTCCATGGACGCGGCATCCACTATCCGCTACAACGTGGCCATGATCTCGAAAAAGAAACTTTCCCGCACCGTCACGGCAAGCGCTGACACGCCGCGCGACATCGGGTTGCGGTCCGATGGACGCACTCCCGAAACTCGTTCGTTTGCTGCCACGCTCAGGCAGTTGCGCGCCAGCGAACAGCTGTCGCTGCAGGATCTTTCGGATCGCGCCCAAGTCAGCCGCTCGATGATCTCGAAAATAGAGCGTGAAGAGGTTCAGCCTTCGCTCGATGTGGCCGTACGGCTGGCCGATGCGCTCGGCACGCGACTCAATGCCATGATCCGCAGCGATTCCTACGCGCGCATCGTCAAGATCGAGCATGACCAGCAATTGGTCGTTCGCGACCCTCGCGATCGTTGGGAGCGCCGCCAACTGTCACCATCCTTCACCGCCAGTCGCATCGAGGTGCTCCGGGGCAAACTTGCCCCCCACCGCGACACCGGCAAAGCCGTCATCCACCCGCAGCGCGCCGAGGAGTTCATCTCGGTGCTCAAAGGACGCATGAATGTCCGGCTCGATGGGCGGCTGATCGAACTCAAGGAAGGAGACAGTCTTTTCTTCGAAGGCGATCAAGGCCACGCGCTGGAGAACCCCGGCGACATCGAAGCCGACTACATCGTCGTCATCAAATATTGACGGAACAGGAGCATCACGAGATGGCATGGCGCAATAGCGTGCAGTCTTCAAGCATGCTTGACACCCTCTTTCTGATGCCTCTTTGATTCGACATCGGTCTTGACTGCGCTCGCGCGCTGCAACATAGTGATAGTGATGCAAGCCGCGTTCACACATCTCCTCGGGATCTCTCGCAACGCAAAGCGACGCAACGTTCTGTTGCTGACCCTTGTGTTGTGCCTGTGGCTGGTCGCGTCCGCGATGCACATTCATGCCGGCGACAGTCACGATGTGCCAGGCAAGTCCTCCGCATGCGTCGTCTGCTTGTCGTTGCCCGCCGGTGCGACGCCGCCTGCGCCGTCCGAACTGTCGGCGCCGGCACAATTGGTCAGCGCGATCATCACGTATCACGCTGCGCCGCCGGTCACGTTCACCGCCCCTTCCTCCTATCTCAGCCGGGCCCCACCGGCACTCTGATTCCGCCAGCTAGCGGCTTCGTGCGCCACGCCCGCGTGGTGTGTCGGTTCTCGTGCGTCATTCCTGTCGCGCGCCGATCGATGCAGCATTGCGCAGTGCGCCGGATGCGCTTCGCGTAGGTCAATCCTGTTCGCCCT
>JBEBRC010000060.1:0-14890 GCA_040395055.1 Steroidobacter denitrificans | reverse complement strand
ACGGCCGTCCTGGCGAATCAGCGCGAACAACATCTATTGCGAGACGCGCTGGCCCGGGATCTGGCGGCACTGATCGTCAGAAGGCTCGGCTCCCTATGAGCTGAAGCGTCATCCAGCGCCCATCCCTCGCATGACATCGGTTTTCCAGCGCGCGGCCCGTCCGTTGCACAAGGCAGCAGCGCAACTTCGGAACGACAGCGGGTGCAAGACACTGTGGCTGGGTGCGCTGGCCGTGTTGGTGTTGATGTCGGCCGGCATCGCCTCGCTGGCGACCATAAGCCGGGAGTGGACGGATCTGCGCGCCGCGCGCGCGGACATCGGCCGCGTCCGCGATGAACTCGGCCAGGTACAGCAACTGTTATCGAGGCTGCAGGTGCTCGAGCGAGAGGTGAGCGACGGCGCTCGGTCCGGGGCGGTCCAGGCCGCGGGCCGGGAGACGCAGAACCTGTTGCGCCAGCTCGACTCACAGATCCGCGATCCCCAGGCGCGAGATCTGCTGGCCCGGCTTGCCGCGATCACAAGGCGGCAACTGGACCTGCTCGATGAAGCCCCCAGGCAGCCCGGCGCACGAGCCGACCCCGAGCGGCTCGAAGCATTGCGCAGCGTCGGCGACGCATTGATTGCACGCGAGACGGCTCTGCTGGGCGCTCCCGTGCAGGCGCTGGCCGAGCGCTCCCAGCGCTCGGAGCAGCTGGTGTGGGTGATTCTGCTGGGGACGATGCTGTTGCTGCTGGCAGCCGTGGCGGCCACCGTGCGGCACGTACGTCGCCGCGCCGCCGCCGAAAAGGCCGCCCGGGGCGCATTTTCGCTGATCCGCTCCGCACTGGAGGCGGTCGAGCAGGGCGTCGCCTTGTTCGATGGCCGCGGCAGGCTGCTGCTGTGGAACCCGCGCTTTTGCGAGCTGCGTGGCCTGGACCCATCGCAACTGAGCGAGCATATGCCGGTGAACGAGGTTTTCCGGCTCGGCGCGCGGCTGTCGATACGACTCTACCAGGACGGTGAAGCGCAAACCGAATCGATCGACAGCTGGCAATTGGCCGAGGTGATGTTCGCGCGGCAGGATTTCCTGGGCGAGGCCAGTCGCCCGGACCAGACCGTGCTGCAGATTTGCGGCCGGCCGATGGCTACCGGCGATTACGTGGTGACGTATGCGGACGTCACGGCGCTGAAACGTTCCGAGTCCGCCTATCGTGACCAGGCGGCGCGCCTGTCCGCGATTCTGGACCACGCCGCCGATGCGATCGTGACCATCAATGAAAGTGGCAGCATCGAGTCCTGGAGCAAGAGCGCCGAGCACCTGTTCGGCTATCAGGCCGATGAAATATTGCAGCGAAACGTGCGCTTTCTGATGTCGGAGCCGCAAGCCGCTGCTCATGATGGCTATATCCGGCGCTATCTGCAGACGGGGGAGCCACGCGTCCTTGGCCGACGGCGCGAGATCGAGGCCTTGCACAAGGATGGCCGTCGTTTTCCCATCGACTTGGCCATCAGCGAGATGTGGATAGGGCCGCGGCGATTGTTCATCGGCATGATGCGCGACATTTCCGCACGCCGCGAGATCGAGCAACTCAAGTCGACGTTCGTGTCCGCGGTGAGCCATGAATTGCGCACCCCGCTGACGTCCATCTCCGGGTCGCTGGGTTTGCTGGCAGGCGGGGTGGCCGGGGCGCTGCCATCCAAGGCGGGGCGTCTGATCGATATCGCCAAGCTCAATTGCGAGCGTCTGGTGCGATTGATCAACGATATTCTCGACCTCGAGAAAGCCGAGTCCGGCAAGCTCGATTTTCGCCTGGAGCCGCAGCGCCTGAAGCCGATCGTGCAAAATGCCATCGACTTGAACCGCTCCTACGCGCATCATTTCGGGGCCGTGATCGAGCTGGATCCCTGTGGCGACGATGCGGACGTGCTCGTGGATCGCGACCGGTTGATCCAGGTGCTGACGAACATCTTGTCGAATGCGTCGAAGTTCTCTCCCGGCGGCGGCACCATACATGTGCGCATTCGCAAGGACGGGGAAGTGGTGCGCATCAGCGTGCGTGACGAAGGCCCCGGGATTCCGCTGGACTTCCACGCCCGTGTCTTCGAGCGCTTCGCCCAGGCGGACAGCTCGGATTCGCGTCCGAAGAGCGGTACCGGACTTGGCCTGTCGATCTGCAGGAGTATCGTGGCGCGGCTCGGCGGCGACATCGGCTTCGAGAGTCCGCCGGGGATGGGCGCCACCTTCCATGTCAGCTTGCCAATCTATGCGCAGGCGCCGACTTCAAGCAAGGCAGGCAGCGATGACCCGTAACCCAGCGCCGTTGCGAACCATTCTGTACGTGGACGACGAGCCGGACATCCGGGAAGTCGTACACATGTCGCTGTGTTTGATCGAGCAGCTGGAGGTCCATACCTGCGACTCCGGTGCGCACGCGTTGGAGTTGCTGCCGCGGCTGATGCCGGATCTGGTGCTGCTGGATGTAATGATGCCCGGCATGGACGGGCCGACCACCTTGCAGCGCATGCGCGATGATGCCGCGCTGGTGCGTATCCCGGTGGTGTTCATGACTGCCAAGGCGATGCCGCAGGAGGTGGAGCGCTTTCGTGCGCTGGGAGCGGTTGCCGTCATTGCCAAACCGTTCGATCCCATGCGCCTGGGCCAGCAGGTGGTCCAGATCTGGGAGGCCATGGAGCATGGATGAGCGGATGAAACTGCAGTTGCAACAGATCGGTACGCGGTACCTGCGGCGCACCTTGGAAGAGCTGGAGGAACTGCCGCCGCTGGTTGCCGAGTTGCGCCGTCGCAGCGGCGAGGCGCTCGCCGCTGTCGCGCCGATGAAGCGGATCGAGGGCCTGGCGCACCGGATCTATGGCAGCGGGGCGATGTTCGGATTCGAGGAGCTGAGCGCTCGTGCCCATGATCTGGAGCAGTTGGCGGCCGCCGGCAAGCTCGATGCGCAATGCCTGCGGCAATTGTCGGCTTGTGCTGACGCGTTGCAGGATGCGGCACGCACGGCGGGCAGGTCGCGGGGGGTCGTGTGATCCGCGCCGACGCCTGCGTCGAGCTCATCGGGCGAGTCCTGGAACGCTATGGCCTGGAGTGCGTCGCGATCGGTGCCGCCGAGGAGATTCCCGGCTCCTATTGGGGCGACAGTGAAGCCGGGCTGATCGGCAGCAGGATCTTTTTCAGGCCTGATACTCCCTTGCATTCGATCCTGCACGAGGCAGGACATTTCGTCTGCATGAGCGAGGAGCGTCGGGCGCGGCTGGTAGGGGATGCCGGCGGCGATCACGACGAGGAGAACGCCGTGTGCTATCTGCAGATCGTGCTGGCGGATGAATTCCCGGGCGTCGGCCGCCGGAGCATGTGCCAGGACATGGATGCATGGGGCTATACGTTCCGGCTGGGCAGCGCCAAGGCCTGGTTCGATCACGAGGCGCAGGACGCCCGGCAGTGGCTGCTTTCACATGGCGTGCTGGATGCCGGTGGCGCACCTACCTGGCGGCGGCGGGATTAGCTCGCGGGTGCCCCGCCCCGGCAGCAAGGTCTAGCGGAAGCGGTCGGTTGCACTGACCAGTTCATGGGTGTTGCCCGCTTCGAACGCCGAATGGCCGGCATCGGCCACCACGCGAAACTCCGCCTCCGGCCAGGCCTGGTGCAGCGACCAGGCAGTGCGCATGGGACAGACGACATCATAGCGGCCCTGCACGATGACGCCGGGCAGATGACGGATGCGCGACACATTGCGCAGCAGCTGATCTTCCGTGTCGAGGAACCCGCGGTTGACGAAGTAATGGCATTCGATGCGCGCGACGCAGATCGCGAACTCCTCTTCGCCCCACTTTTGCAGATTGTCCTCGTTGACGTGCAGGTAACTGGTGGCGGCCTCCCATGACGACCAGGCCCGCGCGGCCGCGACCATGGCGCTGCGCTCGCCGCTGGTGAGGCGGCGGTGGAAGGCCTGGATCAAATCGCTGCGTTCGGCAGGCGGAATGGCGGCGATGTAGTGCTCCCATCGCTCCGGGAACAGGGCGTTGGCGCCTTCCTGGTAGAACCAGCGCAATTCGAACTGCGACAGCATGAAGATGCCGCGCAACACTAGTTCGCTCACCCGGGCCGGATGCGCCTGCGCGTAGGCAAGACCGAGAGTCGAACCCCAGGAACCGCCGAAGACCAGCCAGCGCTCGATGCCCAGGTGAGTGCGCAAGGCTTCCATGTCGGCGACCAGATGCCAGGTGGTGTTGTCGACCAGGCTGGCACGCGGGCGACTGCGTCCGCAGCCGCGCTGGTCGAACAGGATGATGCGATAGGCGTCCGGATCGAAGAAGCAGCGCGCTCGATCGTCGCAGCCTGCCCCGGGTCCGCCGTGGACGAACAGCGCCGGCTTTCCTTGCGGGTTGCCACATTCCTCGAAATACAGCTCGTGCTCGGAGGAAACGCGCAGCCTGCCTGTATTGTAAGGTTCGATGGCCGGATAAAGCGTGCGCAGGCCGCTGGTACCCTTGGCCGAGCGCTTGCGCTTGGCCAGGATGGAATGCCGTGTGTGGCTGCGGGGTTTCCCCGCCGGCGACTTGCGCGCGCCGCGTCGAGTCGATTTTCGCTTGCTGGCCATGCATCGCTCCCGAGGAGGCGCTGGGTAGGAGTCGGGAATTCTCGACGCTTCCGTATGGCGACTGCAAGGCTGCTGCCAAATGGGCGCGGGACGGCGGCGCAGGGGCATGCTCCTTGCTCTACAATCCAAAGGCGCTGGCGGCCGTTTCGGCCGATCCGCCGGCCACCCCCTATGACGAAGGATCGATCCCTATGCCACCGCGCCACCGCGCCATTGTCATGCTGCTTGTCGCCCTGGTGGTCTGGGGCAGCACGTTCGTCGTCACCAAGGAAGTCGTCGAGCAAGTGCCGCCGCTTACCTTGGCATTGCTGCGTGTAGCCATTGGTGCGCTGACCTTGCTGCCGGTGGTGCTGGTGCGTCGCCGTGCGGCGAACGCAGGCGCGGCATTGCCCTGGGGGACGATCGTCGCCATGGCATTCATCGGCGTGGCCTTGTACTACGCCTTGTTCAATCTGGCCTTGTTCTACACCACGGCGTCCCAGGGCGCGCTGGTGCAAAGTTGCATTCCAGCCGTCACGGCGCTGATCGCGATGTTGTGGCTGGGGGAGCGCGCCGATGCGGTGCGTTGGCTTGGAATCGGCCTGTCGATCGCGGGCGTGCTGGTCGTGTTCTCTGTCGCATCGGGCCCTGGGCCGGCGCCGCTGGGCGAGGCCGCTACGGACCCGGCATACGCCGGTGCGGCGGCAAGCGAGATCGTGCTCGGCAATCTGATGATGTTCGCCGCCGTCGTGTGCTGGGCGAGCTACACCTCGCTGGCGAGGCGGGTGGGGCATTGCGATCCGGTGCTGGTGACTGCCAGCCTGTTCGCCATCGGTGCACTGATGCTGCTGCCGTTGGCGATGCTGGAAATGACGTCGCAGGGAGTTGCCAGGCTGGATGCCGGCGCTTGGCTGGGCGTGCTGTATCTGGGGACGATCGCTTCCGGCGCGGCGTACATGTTTTACAACGCCGCGCTGGTTCATATGGAGGCCGGCGAGGTAGGCGTCTATACGAATTTGATTCCGATCGTCGGCGTGATCACCGGCGTTGTGGTGCTGGGCGAGTCGTTGTCGATGCGATCGATCGTGGGTGGAACGCTGGTGTTTGCGGGCATCGTGTTGACCGGGATGAGTTCGGCGCGCAGCCTGCCGCGGGCGTTCCCGCGGTGGGGCAGGCGTTGAGCGCCGTCGCGGCCATGGATCGCCTGCCCTGGGCGGGCGACTGGGTCGGTCGGAGCGAGCGGAAATCCGACTAGAGCGCCGGCGCCCTCAGCGCCAGGTGGCGTACCAGATCCTGTGCGTGCAACGGCAGATCGTCCAGGCGGCGGACGCAGATCATGAGGTTGCGCAGCGCCCAGTCGTCCGTGAGTTCGATGCGGTGCAAAGCCATGGACTTGAGGTTCCGGGTCGCAGTCGTTTGCGGCACGATGCCGATGCCGACGTTGCATTCGACCAGGCGACAGACGGAGTCGAAGCTGCGCAGCTGGACGCGAAGTTTCAGACGCCGGCCGACGCGCTCGGCCTTGTCCGAGAGAAAGCGTTGCAATGAGCTGGTGCGATCGAGCCCGACGAAATCGTAGTCCAGGATTTCCAGGAAGGCGATGCTGCGGGCGCAGGACAGGGCATGTCCGGCCGCCGTGACGAGTACGAAGCGGTCGACGCGGAACGGATGTACCTCCAGACCGGTGACATCCTCGGTTCCTGCAACGATACCGATGTCGGCCTTGCCATCGGCAACCGCGGCCACGATCTCATCGCTGAGGCGCTCCTCCAGGTCGATATTCACCTGCGGACGCGAACTCAGGAACTGGCTGAGCGGTTCCGCAAGGAATTCGGTCAGCGCATTGGTGTTGGACAGCAGGCGGATATGGCCCTTGAGTCCGTCGGCGTACTCGCTGAGCTCGCCGCGCATGCGTTCCGCCTGCTGCAGCAGCAGGCGGGCATGATGAATCAGCGTATGACCCGCGGGCGTCGGATGCACGCCCTGGCGCTCGCGATTCAGCAGCGCGGTGCCCAGTTCTATTTCCATGTTGCGGATGCGGGTGCTGGCCGCGGCGACCGCCAGGTGCATGCGTTCGGCGCCGGCAGTGATGCTGCCGGCTTCGACGACGTGCAGGAACAGGGTCAGGTCGGTGAGATCGAAGCGCATTGCCGGCAATCTTAAACGGCCGCGCCCTGCAATGGGCTGGAAATTAGAATTCGGCGCGCACGCCTAGCACCAGCGAGCGACCTGGCAGCGGTGCAATGTCCTTCAGCGGCGAGGCATGCTGGCGCGCATCTTCATCGAGCAGGTTCGTGCCGCGCACAAACAGGAACAGACTGCTGGAATCCCGGCCGTCGGTGCTCAAGGGCAGGCGGTAACTGGCATCGGCGTCGAGGCGCGTGAAGCTGGCGGTAGGCAGTTCGTCGACCTCGACCCGGTTCTGTCGGGCGTAATAGAACGCCTCCAGGCCGACGTGCCAGGCGTCGACTTCATAGTGCAGTCCGCTGCCGAAACGCAGTGCGGGCATCTGCGGCAGATCCCCGCCGCCATCGACCTTGCCACGTACGTAGTCCGAGGCCAGGCGCCAGTGCAGTTGCCGCTTGCCCTGCTGCAGCAGCGGCAGGATCAGCTCGGCCTCGAAGCCGTGGAATTTTGCGCCGCTTTGCACGTAGGCGAATACTGGCAATCCGTCCTCCATGCTGCCGCTGGGATCGGCATAGATGTAGTCACTGTAGTCATTGTAGTAGGCGTTCAAGGTCCATTGGACGCCGTCGCCGGTGCGGCGCAGGGACAGGTCGGCAGTCAGGGCTGTTTCGCGGCTCAAATCCGGATTGCCGGTCTCGAAGCGCTGTGCCGCCAGATGTGGACCGTCGGCGTAGAGTTCAGCGGCCTGAGGATTGCGCTGCGTGCGCGTCAGGTTGAGGGCCACGGCATGGTCTTCGCTCCACTTCCAGATCGTGCCGGCCGACGCGCTGAGCGCCGTGGCGTCATAACCGGGCCGAGCCGCGACATCTATCCGCTGGCGTTCCGCACGTGCGCCCAATTCGATCGTCCAGCGCTCGAAATGACGTTCCTCGAAAGCGAACAGGCTCATGGCGCGGGTCTTGGACGCGGGCACGAACGCTTCTTCGCCGATCGCTTCGAAATCCACATCCACATACTGCGCGCCCAGGGTTCCGCGCCAACCGCTGCCAAGGGCGTGATCGGCGCTGAGGCGCAGCTCGTAGGCCGCCTGGTTGAATTGGGTGCCGGGCTCGCCAGGCTCCTCGAATTCCATGTGGGTGTAGTCGTTGTATGCGCCATCGAAGCGCAACAGGCTGAGCGCGCCGGGCAGGTCGACTTCCGCCTTCGCGCTATAGCGGTCCTGCTTCATGTCGATGTAGGCGCTGCGCTCGCCGGGAATGCCATAGTTCATTTCGTGGCGGCTCCATGAAAAGCCGCCACGCGCGGCATCGCCGATCACCGAGGCGCCCAGGGCGCCGCCGCTGGCCTCGCTGGCGGAATTGCCGATGCGGCCGCGCACCCCATCCGGTTCCTCGCCGGCCTCGATGAGTGCCTGGCGCAGAGACCTGGACTGTGCGAATCCGGGGATTCGCACATCGTCGGTTTCACGCTTGAAGTAATCGGCATGAAACACCAGCCGCTCGCCGCCGCCATCGAGGCTGACGGCGCCCGTGCGTTCGCCGGTCGCGGTGGCGCCGCGCAATTCGGCTGCCCCGGACAAGGGACGCGCCGCGGAGCGCATGGGAATGCGATTGCTGACGACGTTCACCAAGCCGCCCGCCGCGCCGCTGCCGTACAACAGTGCGGCCGGACCCTTGATGATTTCGATCTGCTGCGACACGATCGACTCCAGGGTGACCGCATGATCCTGGCTGAGGTTCGACACATCCAGCGCTGCCAGGCCGTCCTGCAGCACTTGTACCCGATCTCCGCCCAGGCCGCGGATGATCGGCCGGCTGGCGCTGGGGCCGAAATAGCTCGAGCTGACGCCAAGTTGCGTCGACAGCGTCTCGCCGATGCTGGCGGCGATCTGCCGGCGCAGATCGTCGCCGGACACCACGGCGGTCGGCTGCGCGACCTCCAGCAGGCTCTCGCGCAAGGCGGATGAAGTGACGATGATTTCCTCCGGTTTCGATTCCTGGGCGAGCAGGCAGGAGGGGCCGATCGACATCGCCGCGAGCGCGATACGCAGTGTAATAAGTGAGCGCATGGCAAACGTGTCCTGAAGCGGGCGGATTGCGCGGCGGCGCAATCGCGAAGGCGCTGCGGCATGCAGCGCGAACCTGATCGGCGCGGGCCCGATCGTTGCGGCTTCTAGGGACGGGGTGGCGCTCGCGGCTGAATCGAGGTGCGTAACCGCTGCCACGGGAGCGTGATGACGGGCGTCGTGACGAACGCAGCTGGCGCTGCCAGGAACAGCGGCAGTGGGCTGTGTCGCGGTGCGTCGACAAGACTGCCGAAGGAGGCGCAATGCGCGCACACCACGCTGTGGATCGCCGATTTTGCGCCAATATCGTGCTGGTGCGAAACGTGTGCGATCGAGTTCAGGGCGAAACCCAGCATCAATCCTGCGAGTGCGACTCGCAGCCATCGAGGTGGTCTTCGGGCTAGATCAAGGATGCGCATGGATCCGGGACGCTCGACCAGACAGTGAATACGCCAGCCACAGGCTACGGTAGCGCAGGCCGCCGTGTAAAGCCGCCCCCAGCGGGCGTGGTTGCTGGGGCAGCGGACCCGTCCTCGTGTCGCCGATGCGGCCTCACGCTCATTCTCTGGCGCTGGCAGCCGGCATTGGGCCATAATCGAGCCATTCTGGTTGTCCTGGGCAGATCCTGGCCACGTTCTGCAATATCGCGAGTGTTTCCGAGCGCTCCTTGCCTTTTTTCAAGGGCTCTTCTTCCCAGCCGCTGCGGCGGTGCTGCGCGCGCATGAGGCGACGTTTCCATCCGTGAAGATTTCCGGCGACAAGCTTGCGGGCAGCCTGGCCCGCCAACTCAACGGTATTTATCTCGTCACGGGCGATGAGCCGCTGCTGGTCAATGAAGCCGCCGACGCCATACGCGCGCAGGCGCGTGCCGAGGGATACACCGAACGCGATCTGAACGTGGTGGAGCGCGGATTCGATTGGCAGGGATTGCTGGCCGACAGCCGCGCCTTGTCCCTGTTCGCACAACGCAAGATCATCGAGATTCGAATGGCGAACCCGACGCCGGGCGAGCAGGGCGCAACGGCGATCGTGGAGCTGGCGGGGGAAGCGCAGGCGGGCGGCGCGAACCTGGTACTCATCATCACCGGCAAACTGGACGGTCGCACCCAGAACTCGCGCTGGGTGAGCGCGATCGACAAGCAGGGGTTGCTGGTGCAGGTCTGGCCGATCGAGTTGCCGCGCCTGCCGGCATGGATACGAGAACGCCTGGCTCGCCACCAGTTGCAGGCGGATGCCGCCGCGGCGTCGCTGCTGGCGGAACGCGTCGAGGGCAATCTGCTGGCGGCCCACCAGGAAATCGAGAAGCTGGCGTTGCTGCTGCCGCCGGGTCCGGTAAGCGCCGAGACCGTGCTCGAGGCGGTCGCCGACAGTGCTCGTTTCGATGTATTGCAGCTGGGTGAGGCGGCGATGCGCGCACAGGGCGCCAGGGCGCTTCGCATCCTGGACGGACTGCATGGCGAGGCTGTCGAGCCGACCTTGGTGCTATGGGCGATCAACAAGGATCTGCAATGGCTGACGCGCGCTCAGCATCTGATGCGCCGAGGGCAGAGCGCGGAGTCGGCGATGAATGGCATTTACGTCTGGCGCCCGAGGCAGGCGGCGATGAAGCAGGCGCTGGAGCGGATCAAGCCGCCGGCCATGCGCCAGCTCCTGCTCGATGCGGAAAGAGTCGATCGTGCGATCAAGGGAGTGCTGCGCACCGATCCATGGGTGGAGTTCGAAAGGCTGGTGGCGAGACTGGCCGGTGTGAATCTCGCGCCGGCGGCGTGATCGTTTTTCGACCATGAATACAATCGGAATTTTCGGTGGCACTTTCGATCCGATCCATTTCGGGCATCTGCGTACGGCTTTCGAGCTGTTGCAGGGACTGCGGCTGAGCGAGATACGCTTCATGCCGGCCGGTAACCCGCCGCATCGTGAAACGACGGTGGCCAATGCCGAGCAGCGCCTGGCGATGGTGCGCGCTGCCACGCAAGACCAGCCTGGTTTTTGTGTCGACGATCGCGAAATCCGGCGCCAGGGCCTGTCGTACTCCGTCGACACGATGCGCAGCTTGCGCGAGGACTTTCCCCAGCAATCGCTGTGCCTGATCGTGGGCATGGATGCGTTCCTCAGTTTGCCGAAGTGGCACCAATGGCGCGAGCTGCTGGAGCTGGCGCACCTGGTCGTCGCGCATCGGCCTGGCTGGCGCGCGCCGAGCATGGGACCCTTGGGTGAATTGCTGGTGGTCCGCGGCAGCGGTCGCGTCGCCGATTTGCATGAGGCGCGCGCCGGCAGGATATTCATCAATGCCGTGACTCAGCTGGAGATTTCCTCCACCGAAGTTCGCAAATTGATTGCCGCAGGCCGCGATCCGCGCTATCTGATGCCGGACGAGGTGCGGACGATCATCGATCAGTCCGGGTGTTACAGGCCCAAGAGGTAAGCATGACCGCCAAGCGCGCGAAGACTGTCCGACGTTCCAGTTCCGATACCGCGAAATCGACCACGCCAGCGAAGCCTGCTGCCGTTCGCCAAACTGGCGGCAAGGCTGTCGCCAAGAAGGCGCCAACCAAGAAGGCCACCGTCAAGAAGGCGCCAACCAGGACCATCGTCAAGAAGGCAGCGGCAAAGAAAGCGGGTGCCAGCAAGCCGGTAGTCGCGACCCGCCCCGCTCGCGCGAAGTCGCCGGCTCCCAAGGCCGCAAGTCCCGCGCGCGTGCGCTCCTCGGCGAGCGCATCGCGAGGCGTGCCGGGCACCAGCTCGAAAGCGGCCGCGGCCAAGGGCAGGAAAAAAGCCGCGGCGCTCGTCGCAGCGCCGCCCAGCGTGGTCTCCGTGGTCGAAAGCGCGCTGGATGAGATGAAGGCCGTGAACGTCAAGCTGTTGAACGTGCACAAGCTCACCGACATCACGGATACGATGATCATTGCCAGCGGCAACTCCGATCGCCATGTGCGCTCGATTGCCGATCGGGTAGTGGAACATGCGAAAAAAGCCGGCTTTCGCCCGACAGGTGTCGAGGGCGAGCGCGACGGCGAGTGGGTGCTGGTGGATCTGCAGGACGTGATCGTGCATATCATGTTGCCGCGCGTGCGCGAGTTCTATCGACTCGAAAGCCTGTGGGACGTGAGCGCGGCGCGCCGTGAAGCGGCTGAGCGCAGCGCTTGATGATCGTTGTGGCGCTGAGCCGGACAGCGTTGCCGCGATGACTGCCATCGGCAGTCGTTGAGCGCAGCGCCGTCGTCGTGCGCTTGTTGCTGCTGGCCGCCGGGACCCGCCTGCCTCGCTGGGTCAACGACGGCTTCGAGGAGTATGCGCGGCGCCTCGCTCATGACTACAAGCTGGAGCTGAAGGAGGTCGCACTCGGGCAGCGTTCCGGCGCGGATGCCAGGCAGGCGATCGCGAAGGAAGGCGCCCGCATGGTCGCGGCCATGCCCGCCAGCGCCTATGTGGTGGCCTTGCAGGTCGATGGGCGCGCCATGTCGAGCGAGCATCTGGCGCAATTCATCGCCGCCCGCACCCACGACAGCCGGGACGTCGTGTTTTGTATCGGCGGGCCGGACGGCCTGGCTCCCGAGGTGGATGCGCGTGCGCAACTGAGATGGTCCTTGTCGATGCTGACCTTGCCGCATGGCCTGGCCCGGGTCATGGTGGCGGAAGCGCTTTATCGTGCGGTGTCGATCGTGAAAGGACATCCCTATCACCGGGCCTAGCCAAGCCCACCGGGCCTAGCCAGGATTGAGATGCGCGCGGCTGCGCCGGGCGTGTGCCGGCTGCGGTGCGACGACACGGCGGCGAGGCGGCGGGTATCGAATACCGCCGAGGGCGCGGGATCCAGGCCAAGCCGATTCACCGGGCTGATTCGCCGGGCCGATTCGACGGCCGAAAGAATGTCCGCGTGCCGCTTTGGCCTGTATCCTTTATGGGATGCAGCATACACACAAGCCTTTGATCTATCTGGCCTCTGCCTCGCCCAGGCGCAGCGCGTTACTGCGCCAGATCAGCGTGCCGCACAGCGTCCGGCCGGTCGATGTGGACGAGCGGACGCAGGCCGGGGAGGATCCAGCGCAGTACGTCCGGCGCCTCGCCGCAGCCAAGGCGCGGGCGCTATGGGAGCGGCTCGACGCTCCGCAGCGCTTGCCGGTGCTCGGTGCGGACACTGCCGTGGCGATCGACGATGAGATTCTGGGCAAGCCCTCGGATGAAGCCGACTGCCTGCGCATGCTGCAGCGGCTGTCGGGGCGCACGCACCAGGTCTTCACCGCCGTGGCACTGTGCCATGACGGCGGGTGCGATACGCAGCTCAACCTCAGCGAGGTGACGTTCCGCGCGCTGTCTCGCAGCGAGATGCTGGATTACTGGCGTTGCGCAGAGCCGATCGACAAGGCCGGCGCCTACGCCGTGCAAGGGCTGGCGGCTTGGTTCATCCAGCGCATCGCAGGCAGCTATTCGGGAATCATGGGGCTGCCGCTGTTTGAAACCGGACAGCTGTTGGGCGCAATCGGCTGGACGTTCGCCGCGGCGGCGCAGGCCGCGCAGCCTGGTGTCGCGCCGCAGGGCCACGCGGCGCATTGTGCCAACCGGCATGCCGGCAGCGAGGCTCGCCGATGACGGCCGATATCCTGGTAAACGTCAGCCCGCGCGAAGTTCGCGCTGCGCTGGTGGAAAACGGCGCGCTGCAGGAAATCTTCCTCGAGCGCGCTAATCGTCGCGGCCTGATCAGCAATATCTACAAAGGGCGGGTGTCGCGGGTATTGCCCGGCATGCAGGCCGCGTTCGTCGACATCGGATTGGAGCGCACTGCGTTCCTGCATGCTTCGGACATCGTTCATCCCGCGGTCGGTGAGAACGGCTGTCCGGACGTGCCGGTGGACGAAGGCCGCAGCGCCGACATTCAATCGCTGGTGAGCGAAGGCGGCGAGATCCTGGTGCAGGTGTTGAAGGACCCGCTGGGCACCAAGGGCGCGCGGCTGACGACCTTCATCACCATCCCCTCGCGCTACCTGGTGTACATGCCCAAAGGCCGCGGTGTGGGTATTTCAGCGCGCATCGAGGATGAGGACGAGCGGCACCGGCTGCGCGAGGCGACCAAGATGTTCCTGCGCGCCGATGAACCGGGTGGCTACATCGTGCGCACCGCTGCCGAGGGAGCCAGTCCCGAGGCGTTGCGGGCCGACATGCTGTTCCTGCAGAAATTGTGGGCGGTGTTGAGCGAAAAAGCCGCGCAGACACGGCCGGGCAATCTGGTACACGAGGATTTGCCGCTGGCGGTGCGCGTGATGCGCGATGTGGTGTCCAGCGGCGTGGACAGGGTGAGCGTCGATCATCGGGATACTTTCCAGCAGATGACGGAGTTTGCCCGCATGTTCATGCCCGATATGGTGGATCGCATCGAGCTGTATGGCGGCGAACGGCCGATTTTCGATCTGTACGCGGTCGAGGAGGAAATCCAGAAGTCGCTGGATCGCAAGGCGCCGCTCAAATCGGGCGGACACTTGATCATCGACCAGACGGAATCGATGACGACGATCGATGTCAATACCGGGGCCTACGTCGGACATCGCACCCTGGAGGAGACGATTTTCCGTACCAACCTCGAGGCGACGGTGGCGATCGCCCGGCAACTGCGCCTGCGCAATCTCGGCGGCATCATCATCATCGATTTCATCGACATGGAGGAGGAAGAGCACCGCCGCCAGGTGCTGCAGGCGATGGAGAAGGCCTTGTCGGCGGACCACGCCAAGAACCACATTTCGCACGTCTCACCCTTGGGGCTGGTGGAAATGACTCGCAAGCGCACGCGCGAAAGCCTGGAGCATATGCTGTGCTCGGCTTGTCCAACCTGCGAAGGGCGTGGCTTCGTCAAGACCGCCGAAACCGTGTGCTACGAGATCTTTCGCGAAATTCTGCGGCAGTCGCGCCAGTTCCAGTTCCAGGAGTTGATGGTGCTGGCGCACCAGGATGTGATCGAGCGCCTGCTGGACGAGGAGTCTGCTGCGCTTGCCGAGTTGGAGGTTCATACCGGTAAGCCGATCCGCTTGCAGACCGAAGCCTTGTATCAACAGGACCAGTACGACGTAGTGCTGATGTAAGGCGAGGTTCAGGTGCCGGGGCGCAGGCTTCGCCGCGCTGTCGTGCGCGAATGTAC
>JBEBRC010000059.1:0-14896 GCA_040395055.1 Steroidobacter denitrificans | reverse complement strand
GCAGGATTCCTGGGTCCGCACTCAGCCTGTCGCAGCGTTTCGTTTCAGCCATTCCACGACGCCCGACCCGGCCACCTGACCGCTGGCGAAGCAGGCGGTCAACAGATAGCCGCCGGTCGGCGCCTCCCAGTCGATCATCTCTCCGGCGCAATGTACGCCCGGCAGGCATTCAAGCATCAAATTTTCGTTCAGCGCCTCGAAATGCACGCCGCCGGCGCTGCTGATGGCCTCGGCTATCGGGCGCGGCCGCAGCAAGGTCAAGGGTAACGACTTGATGGTCGCGGCGATGCGATCCGGCTGCGTACGGTCAGCTTTGTCCAGCACCTCGTACAGCAACCCGGCCTTGACGCCCTCGATGCGCGCGCGGCGCAGACGCTCGCTCAGGGACCTGCCGCGCCCTGGTCGCGACAAGTCGACCTGCAGGCGTCCCAGCTCGCGGTCCGGCACCAGGTCGAGGTAGAGGCGGGCATGGCCGCGGCGCTCGATCTCATCACGCAGCGGCGGTGAAAACACATAGACCAGGCTGCCTTCGATGCCGTTTGCGGTGATCACCAGCTCGCCTTGCCGCCATCGTACGTCACCGTCCTCGCCCTGCATGCCGGCCCGTACCGATTTCAGCGGCTGCCCGGCATATCGTTGCGAGAACAGAGCGCTCCAATCGACGTCGAACCCGCAGTTGGAAGGCTGCATGCGCGCGACCGGTACCCCCTGCGACGCCAGCCAGGATACCCACTGCCCATCCGCACCGAGTTCTGGCCAGCTGGCGCCTCCCAGGGCCAAGACGATGGCGTCGGCTCGTACGTCGCGCACCGCAGTGGGGGTGCGCAGTCGTAGCGTGCGGTCCGCGACCAGGCCGATGCAGTAATGATGGACATGAAACTGCACGCCTTGTTCGCGCAGGCGGCGCACCCAGCGGCGCAGCAGCGGTGCCGCCTTGAGATCGGCAGGAAACACGCGGCCGGAGGTGCCGATGAAGGTTTCGATGCCCAATTCGCGCGCCCAGCGGCGTAGCGCGTCGGCGTCGAAGCTGGATAGCCAGCGCCCTACCTCGGTACGGCGTCGACCATATCGATCGACGAAGCGCGCGGTGTTTTCCGAATGGGTGAGATTCAGGCCGCCTTTGCCGGCGATCAGGAATCGTCGACCGACCGAACCCTTGCCCTCATATACATCCACATCCAGGCCTGCGCCGATGGCGATTTCAGCCGCCATCAGGCCGGCAGGCCCGCCGCCTACGATCGCCACGCGATGTTTCCTCGATGCTGCCGCGCTCATGGATGCAGTGTTCTCACGTTGTAGCGAAACCTTGCGCAGCGGGGCGCAAATTGATCGGCGAAGCAGGCCGATGTACGTCCGCTGCCGGGGAACTTAGGGCAATCCAAGTGTGTTTGTCAGTCACGGTCACTGCTGCAGCATCCGCCTACAGGTCGTATTGTCGCACTCGGACGCAGGCTGGCGGTGGCAAAGAACATTGGAGAGTTTGCCGTGGAGCCCTGCCCGACGATGCAAGAACGGTTGCTGGCACTCATTGCGGAAATGCTGGATCTATCTGCGAACGACGTTCGGCTCGACATGCGGCGCGAGCAGACGGATGAGTGGGATTCGATGAACCACTTGCGGCTGGTCAGCGCGGTCGAGTCCGAATGCGGCGTGTCGTTTTCGATGGACGAGATCGTGGAACTGCAAACCCCGGGCGACATACTGCGCATCATCCAGGCACGCGGCGGGTCGGCGTCCGGCGATTAGCATTCCATGGCCAAGTCACCAGATCACGCGGTTGGTTCGGGCGACTCGGCGCTCGCCCGGCGGCCGGCAAAGATCCGGGAATTGCTGCGGGCGGACCAGGGGTCGGATCTCGCCCGTTACCGCTACCTCACGTACCCCACGCGCTCGCTGGTCAAGTTCTGGCTGTTCGAACTTGCAACCATGCTGTTGCTGCCATTGCCCGGGGGGCTGGGGATGGTTCTGCGGCGCAAGCTGCTGAAGCCATTCCTGGCGGCCGTGGGACGCAACGTCATCATCGGCCGCAATTGCGTCATACGTCATCCGCAACGGATATATCTGGATGAGGGCGTCGTGATCGACGACTACTGCCTGCTGGATGCGCGCGGTACGGGCGAGGATGGCCTGCGGCTGGCGCGCGGCGCCATGGTCAGCCGCGGTGTGCAGATCAAGTCCAAAGGCGGGGCGATTCATATTGGCAGGAATGTGAATATCGGCGATCACACGCAGATCTGCAGCGAGCGCGGAGTATGGATCGGCGATGGCGCCGCCATTGCCGGCGCCTGCGTGATTCAGGGCGGAACGTTTGCCATGAGCGAGTTCAATCTGCCTGCACCCGAGCGGCGTTCCACGAGCGCCGGGCCGATTCGGATCGGATCCGGGTCGTGGATCGCGACCGGCGTCCTGGTGCTGGATGGCGTCACGATCGGTGAGCATTCCATCGTTGCGGCAGGTTCGGTGGTGACACGCTCCTTGCCCTCGAAGTGCGTGGCGCAGGGCAATCCGGCGAAGAAGGTGTTCGACATTCGGTGATTTACGAGGGTGGCCACGGCGAATCCGGGCCAGCGGTGGGTAAACTCATGGCAAGCATTCTGGAACACGCCCGCAAGATCGACCCTTTGAGTCTTGGATCGATCGACGTGCACCGGCTCGCTCGCGAGGTGCGCAGGGCGGGCTTGACGCCGGAGGCCAGGGTCGCCTTTGCCGGCAACATCGTCTTTGAGCCATTGCCGGAGTTCGTGGAGGCGCATCTTGCCTGTCACGGAACGACGTCGAGCTCCTACGTTGCGGCGTTCGGACAAGCCATCCAGGAGCTGTTCGATCCTTGCTCGCCTTTGCGTCGATTCGACCCCAATTTCCTGTTGTTGCACTTCGAGTTGAACGCACTGCTGCCACACCTGGTCGACCGGCGGGTCCTCGATACCGCCGATAGCTGGCGCCAGGGAATGACGCAGGTCCTCGATGCGGTGGAGCCGACCGTGCGCGCCGCGCTGGACTCGACCCGAGCAATCGTGTTGCTCACTAATTTCGTCGGGCCGGATTGCTACGACCTCGGTCTGGCCGATTCACGCTCCGAGTTCGGAGAACAGGAGTTCTTTGCACAGATCAATTCGGCCTTGTGCAAGGCATTCCGGGCGGAGCCTCGAGTACAGATCGTCGATCTGTGTCGACTCATGGCCTTTCATGGACGCGGACGCGCGCGTGATCGCAGGCTGTACTACGTCGCGAAGCTGCCGTGGCATGAAAGTTTTCTGCCGCTGCTGACCGATGAGCTGGTGCGACACATCCATGCGGGACTGGGACGAATCCGCAAGTGCCTGGTCGTCGACCTGGACAACACGCTTTGGGGTGGTGTGCTCGGCGAGGATGGGGCGCTAGGGGTACGCGTCGGCGCCGGCGATCCGGTGGCGGAGGCGCATCGGGACCTGCAGCGGCGCATTCTGGCGATCAAGCGTCGCGGCATACTGCTGGCCGCGTGCAGCAAGAACAATCCTTCGGACGTCGAGGAGCTGTTCCGGATTCGCCCGGACATGCCGCTGAGGGGAGAGGACTTCGTTTGCATGGAGATTGGATGGCAGATGAAGCACGAGGGCCTGTGTCGTATTGCGGCGAGGCTCAACATCGGAACCGACAGCCTGGTCTTCCTGGACGACAGCCCGGCCGAGATAGAACTCATCCGGCAAGTCATGCCAGAAGTTGAATGCGTGCTCGTTCCAGGCGACCCTGCAATGCGGCCCACCTGCCTCGATCGGATCCATAGTCTCGATCGGGTGGTAATTACCGCTGAGGACATGATGAAGACGCGGCAGTACCAGGACAAAGCTGCGCGCGATTCCTCCCGGCGCCAGTTTTCGGATCTGGAAGGCTATCTCCACAGTCTTGAAACCCGGATCTCGATCCGCGATGCGACGTACGAGATGCTGGTGCGGGCGCATCAATTATTCGCCAAGACCAACCAGTTCAATCTCACGACACGGCGCTACACCTTGGCGGATCTTCAGGCATTCGCGGCGGCGGAGGACTCCCGGCTGCTGATGGTGCGTTGCGAGGATCGATATGGCGACCTGGGGTGGATCGGGGCCGTACTGTTGCGGGCATTCGACTCGCCGCTGGTGCGCATCGACAGTTTCGTGTTGAGCTGCCGCGCCATGGGGCGGGCGATCGAAACCGCCATCCTCAATCATGTGACGGCACTGTGCCTGGTGCGCCCTGGGTGCGAGGCCGTGATGGGCGACTATGTGCCGACGCACAAGAATGCGCCGGTTCGCGAATTCTATGACGAGCATGGTTTCATGCTGGTCGAAACCGACCTCGCGGGCCACAAGACGTACCGGCTCGAGCGCGATGCTCGCAGGGCGATGCCATGCGATTGGATCAAGCTCGATGTGGACGAGCTGCCGGATCCGCAGTCGAACTGACGTGAGCGCGCAGCTCAGCTGTCTGGGGACAGCTGGATCAGGTCCTCGCGGTACAGCTGGGCGAGAAATGACTTCACGCCAGTGTCGCAGATATCGGAGTCGATGGCTTGTTCGCGGGTCAGGACCCTGCAAATGGTAGCGATCGTCTGCGGTGTTTCCAGCAGTTCCCAGATTCGCTGCGAGGTGCCGGGGGTTCCCAGGCTGCTGCGCTCGCAGATCGCCATCAGGACAGGCTGCTTGCCTTGCTCATCGAGCGCCTCGGCGCGTCGATAGGAAGCGTCCGGCCGGATCTCGATCATAGGCTCCTCCACAGGCGCGTCGCGCAGGGTGTCGTCATAAAACAGACGCAGGCGGGTGCGAGTTCCGTCAAACCTCGCCGGACGCCGGCTTTTGTCCGCCAATGATCGGGATGTGCCACACGGCGTATTGCCGTGTATCGAGGATGGACGAGATCACCTGATCGAACAGGGCGCGAACCTGGTCCACGGTCAGTCGGCTGTGTTCGGCCAGGGACGTGGTGTAGCCGTCGCGCCAGGCTTGCATGATTCGCGCGAAGAGCTCGCGCGGCGTGCGCAATGTATCGACGACGATATAGTCGACTTGCAGCGCTTGCAGGCCGAGCTGGTGCAACAGTGCCCAGGTTCGCCGGCCAATACGTGCGTCCGTGCCGGTGCCGTGGGCGAATGGAATCACGGCTTCACGCCACAGTCGGTCAGGATCGACTTCGCCTGCCGGCATGTGCAGCATGCCGTAGTCCTCGCTCAGCACGTGCAGCCACCCGCCCGGTCGACAGACGCGAACCAGTTCGCTCAGCACCTTCTCGGGTTCGGGCACGGACTGGGTCATATGCCTGCAGACGACCAGATCGAATTGTGCATCGGCGAACGACAGTTCGAATGCGTCTCCTTGTTGGAAATGCAGCCGAGGTGCAAGCGCGGCATGTTTGTCGCGCGCATAGGCAACCGAGCTTTCCAGGATATCGACACCGACGATCTGCGCCAGGGGATAGCGGATGGCGAGCCGCGAGGTGATCTCTCCGCTACCGCAGCCGATGTCCGCAATCCGGGCGCGCGGGGGCAGGGTATAGCGCTCGAACAGGGGTTCTTCCTGAGGCCAGATGGCGATGGCCTGCGCCGACAGGTTGCGCAGCATGGATTCGTCGGCCATCTGCTCGGCTTGTGGATTGCGCCGCTTCATGATGTTCGATGCTCCGGCGGGGGAGGGTCATGCCGGCAAGACTGGCGCCTTTACCGGGTTTCGGCAATGACGATATACATCGACTCGGCGCAGCGCAAAGCGGTGGCCAACGCGATACCCGGGGGCGAGCGGCCTGGTCCCGGGCGGGGAGGCGCGAAATGCCAGGTGTCACCAGTCAGCCATCATCGGCTGCCACGGCCAAGGCGCTGTTGCGCCGGGCGTACGACAGGTAGACGACCAGGCCCAACGCCGTCCAGAGCATGAAGCGGTTGACGGTCGAGGCCGGCAAGCTCCAGAACAGGTAAAGACAGCCCAGGATCGCCAATGGACCGATCAACCATGCGCCGGGGGCGCGAAAGGCCCGTGGATGGCCCGGTGCCTTGATGCGCATTACCAGCATGCATACGCTGACCGCAATGAATGCGGCCAATGTTCCCGCGTTGGCCAGCTCAGCTATTTCCTTCAGCGGCAGGAAGCCCGCGATGAGGGCGACGATGACGCCTGTGAGCAGCGTCATCAGCAGCGGCGTGCCGGTTCTTGGATCCACAGCGCTCAGTCGCCGGGGCAGCATGCCGTCTCGCGCCATGACGAAGAAGATCCTCGACTGGCCGTACATGAATGCCATGATGACGGTCGGCAAAGCGATGACGGCGGCCGCGGCGATCAAGGTCGCGGCAAGCGGATGGTTCAGGTTGCGCATGACCAGTGAAAGAGGCTCGGTGCTTTGCGCAAGATCCTGGTAGTGCGAACCGCCGAGCGCGGCGGCGGCAACCGCGACGTAGATCAGGGTACACACGAGCATCGAACCGATGATGCCGATCTTCAGGTCGCGCGCGGGATTCCGGGTCTCCTCGGCCGCGGTCGAAACGGCATCGAAACCATAGAAGGCGAAGAAGATGATCGCCGCCGCCGCCATCACCCCGCGCTTGGCGCCATCGACTTCGACGGCGGCGAAGCCATAAGGCATGAATGGTTCGAAATTCCCCAGGTCGAATGCCGGCAATGCCAGGACGACGAAAGCCGCCAGCGCGGCCAGCTTGACGAACACCAGGGCCAGGTTGACCGTTGCGCTTTCGCGCGAGCCCACGGCGAGCAGGCCGGAAACGGCGATGGCGATCACGATGGCGGGGACATTGATCAGGCCGCCGGCATGCGGGCCGGCCAACAGCGTCTCGGGCACGTTCCACCCCGCCGATTTGATGACGCCGGAGGCGTAGCCGGACCACCCTACGGCAACCGCGCTGCATACCACGGTGTACTCGAGCATCAGGGCCCAGCCGACGATCCAGGCCAACGGCTCGCCGAGCGCCACATAGGTGTAGGTATATGCGCTGCCGGCCCTTGGCATCATGGTCGACATCTCGGCGTAGGCGAGCGCGGCACAGGCGCACACCACCCCGGCAATGATGAACGACAGCAGCACGCCGGGACCGGCCAGCCCGGCGCCGATACCGGTGAGCGTGTAGATGCCCGTGCCGACGATGCCTCCGACGCCCAGGCCAATCAAATGTGGCCAGCCGAGCGTCGCCTTCAAGGCACTCCGCGGCGGGTGCGAGCTGACAGATTCGAGGCTCTTGCGTCGGTTCCACATCACTTGGGTGCCGGACTTGAGTTATTGGCGTTCCGGTCGTGGCAAAGATACCCGATTGGTGATGAATTTGCGGTGCGGGGCTGGGCGTGCATCGCCCGGGCACGTTGCCGCAATGCCATCATCCAGTCCGGCTCCTGGCTCCCCAGACGCCCTGACGCCCCTGACGCCATGAGGAGACAACCAGGGCGGGGGTGGCCGGGGTCGGCGGTACCTTCCCCATTGTCGGCAATGGCCGTTGTGCGTTCCGGACGTCAATCACTCAAGTCCGGCACCTCCGAGCCAGGAACCGCAGGACTCGCTACTGCGTTAGCTGTACTGCTGAAAATAACCGCGGAGGTGTGGGGGTATGCAGGTTTTCGTGACCGGCGCCACCGGATTCATCGGAACGCATTTCATTGAGCGTGCGCTGGCCGCGGGTCACACGATCACTGGTTTGTATCGATCGCATGGCGTGCGCAACGAAGCGCGCCTCGACTTTCTGCGACAGCGCGGGACGCGACTCGCACGCGGCGATATCCTCGACGTCGACACCTTGAGCGGCCCGATGGAAGGTGCGCAGTGCGTCTGCCATTTCGCGGCGGCATTTCGCGAGCCGGGAGAGGATCCGAATTTCTTCCATCGTATCAATGTCGAGGGGACGGCCAATGTAGCCAGGGTGGCGGCGGAAGCGGGCGTCAAGCGTTTCGTCCATTGCAGCACTGCCGGGATCTATGGCCAGCGAGTGGATGGAATCATCGACGAGCGCACGCCGATCAGGCCCTGGAACAACTACGAGCGCAGCAAGTTCGAAGGTGAAGAAGCCGTGCGCGAAGCGGCGCAATCCGCTGGCATGGACTATGTGATTCTACGTCCGACGGCGGTCTACGGACCGCGCGATGAGCGCTTGCTGAAGCTGTTTCGTGCGGTGGCGAAAGGCCGCTTCCCTTTGTTCGGCCGAGGCGAGGGGCGGCGTCACATGATCTATGTCACCGATCTGGCAGAGGCTTTCCTGCGTGCTTGTACCGTGCCCCTGGCCGCCAATCAGGCCTTGATCGTGGCCGGGCCACACGCCGTGCCGCTGCGCGATCTGTTGCACGCAGTGGCGCAGGCCGCCAATCGCCGCCGCTTCGGGCCGCGGCTGCCGCTGGAGCCCATGTTGATGCTGGCCGCCGTCGTCGAGGATCTTTGCCTGAAGATCAACGTGAAACCGCCGCTCTATCGGCGCCGGATGGATTTTTACCTGAATGATGCGGCGTTCGACTGCGCACGGGCGCAAGCGGTGCTGGGTTGGCGTCCCAAGGTGGAACTTGCGGAAGGACTGGCCGCAACCCTGCGGGCGCTGCGCCAGTCGAACAGTCAACTGGCGCAGGTCGTGGCGATGGTGTGCCTGGCTGCTCTCTGATCGGAGTGCCTACCCGCGGGCGTGGCTTTGTTGTCGGCGCCCGAATGTCAATAACTCAAGTCCGGCACCGGCACACGTCCGGAGCGCGCTGTCGATGCGCAGATTCCCAATGCCTCTGGCCACGTTTACGGATACCAGTTTTGCACGATAAGGCGTTCCATGTGCGTCCGCCGCCGGATGCCCGGCCAGGGACCTCCCGCGGCGCGTCCAGTTCACGAACCGTTGCATGAGGAACGCGGGAGGGTCCGATGATCCGGACGGGGCAAAGACTCCCATTGCATCACGCCGAGCTGCATGCGGACGTAGTGATCGTCGGCGGCGGACTGGCGGGCATCGCCTGCGCCGTCGGATTGCGCGACAGCGGCCTGCAAGTGCTGCTGCTGGAGGAAACCGGCAGCCTGGGCGGGCGCTCGCGCAGCTGGACCGATCAGCGCAGCGGCGACGTCATCGACATCGGTCCCCATGTCCTGCTGAGCGAGGATGCGAATCTGCGCGCCCTGCTGCGCCAGCTGGGCACCCACCAGCATATCGCCTGGCAGAACGACGGGCTGCCGCGGTTGATCGGGGATGGGGCGGCCGATGCGATCGCCGCACGCGGGGCACTGCACCGCAACGCCGGCAGCGGCCTGTTGCCTGGTTTGCGCGACCAGTTGTCTTGCAGTGCGTTGCTGTGGATGGCCATGCTGCTGGTCGAGGCGGACATCGAGCAACTCGATGAATTGAGCGCCATCGAATTGCTGCACCATCATCGCGTGGCGCCGCGCTCCATTCGGCGGTTCTGGGCATCCATCTGCCTGTCGCTGCTGAAGACGCCCCTGGAGCAGTGCTCGGCGGGCGCGTTGATGCGCGTGTACGCCCAATGGCTCGGCCATCGACGCTGCCGTATCGGCTTGGCCAGGTGCGCACTGGGCGAGCTGTACGTGCCGGCTGCGCTGCGCATGATTGCCTCCGCCGGCGGCCGGGTGCATCTGCATGCCCGTGTGGTGGCGCTCATTTACTGCGACGGCAGGGCCCAGGGAGTCATGCTGGAGGATGGCACGCGAGTATCCGCCCGCTCCTGCGTGATGGCGATTCCTCCCCAGGCGCTGGCCAGATTGCTGCCGGCGCGCTGCCAGGCGCGGCCGCCGTTCAGCGACACCGGCGCCTTCAAGCCCAGTCCGCACGTCAGCGTCTATCTGTGGCTGGATCGAAAACTGTCGTGCGAGAAATTCTGGACCTGCGCCCCGGCGGGGGAGGCACTCAATCGCGAATTCCATGATCTGTCCAACATCCGGACCGATTGGCACCAGCGCTGCTCGGTGATCGCCAGCAACATCGTCGACAGCGTTCGTACCGAAGCCATGAGCGATGAAGAAATCATTGCCACCACGATGCGCGAACTGGCGCAGGCGACGCCGGTAGCGCAGCGCAGCAAAATTCTGCACGCCATCGTAAACCGGATTCCCATGGCGATTCCTTGCCCGGCGCCCGGGACCGAATGCAAGCGTCCGGACGTACTGACATCGATTCCAGGGCTGTTGCTGGCGGGAGACTGGACCCGGACCCAACTGCCGGCCTGCATGGAAGGTGCGGTGCGCTCGGGTTGGCTGGCGGCCGAGCAGGTATTGAGCGCGCGCGGCCGGCCACGCCAACTGGCACTGCCCACGCGGCCACCGGAAGGACTGGTCGGGCTGGTGCACCGATACGGGGTGCGGATGCGTCGCGGCCGGGGTCCCTCGCCGCTGCCGGAGCCCGCCGCGTAGCATTGCTCCTGCCGCGCCAGCCGCCAGGATCGTGCCGGCGTCAGCGGCCGCCGCTCGCGCCAGCGAGGCGGCGGAATGCGCGGCAATCGGTACGCGGCAATCGGCATTGACCGTGCTTTATCCCAGGTGCTATATATTATTTGACTATTCAAGTATCGACCCCACGCATCGATGGCTGGAGGTCCCCTGATGGGCAGGTACCGAGAAGATCCAGCGCGCATTCGCTCGCTGGTGCAGCCGGACAGAGTGCATCGCGATGTGTACCTGGATCCGGAACTGTTCGAGCTCGAGATGCGGCGGCTGTGGCCGCGCGCCTGGATCTATGTGGGGCACGACAGCCAGGTGCCCAAGGCCGGCGATTACCTTACGGTAGAGATTGCGCAGCAGCCGCTGGTCATGGTGCGCGGCACCGACGGGGCGGTGCATGTGCTGTTCAATCGTTGCGCCCACAAGGGATCAAGGGTAGTGAGCGCGACCTCCGGCAACTGCCGCGGGCAGTTTCGCTGTCCGTACCATGGCTGGACGTACCGCTGCGACGGGAGCCTGCGCACCGTGCCGCTCAAGAGCGGCTATGCGGGCACCGCATTCCAGGAGTCGAGCGCCGCCCAGGGCATGACGCGAATCGCCAACGTCGCCATCCATCGTGGATTCGTCTTCGCGCGGTTCAGCGACCAGGGCCTGTCGTTCGAGGAATACTTCGGCGAGTCGCTGACCTCGATCGACAACATGGCGGACCGCTCGCCCGCCGGGCGCCTGGAAGTGACCGGCGGCGTGCTGCGCTACCTGCATCAATGCAACTGGAAGATGTTCATCGAGAATCTGAACGATACGATGCATCCGATGGTGGCGCACGAGTCTTCGGCCGGGACCGCGCGGGATTTGTGGAAGGACCAGCCGCCCGATGCGCCCAAGCCGATGGTGATCGAGCAGTTCGTGCCGTTCGTGTCGAACTACGATTTCTTCGATCGCATGGGCGTGAAGATCTATGACCACGGCCACAGCTATACCGGTGTGCACTTCTCGATCCATTCCAAGTATGCCGGCATCCCGGAGTACGAGGCGCGGATGGTCCAGGCCTATGGCGAAGAGCGCGCACACGCGATCCTGGCCGAGTCCCGGCACAACACGGTCTACTATCCCAGCCTGACGATCAAGGGCGCCATCCAGACGATCCGCGTGGTGCGTCCGCTGGCGGTGGATCGCACCCTGATCGAGAGCTACACCTTGCGCCTGGTGGATGCACCCGAGGCGCTGCTGGAGCGCAGCGTGATGTACACGCGGCTCATCAACGCGCCGACGTCGGTCGTCGGCCACGATGACATGCATTGCTACGGAGCCATCCAGCAAGGGCTGGCAGCGCGGGGAAACGAATGGGTGAGCCTGCACCGCAATCACACCCCGGCCGAGGCCGATCAGATCGCGGGTTCCTACAACGGCACCAGCGAAGTCTCCATGCGCGGACAATTCCGCGCCTGGGCGAGCGCCCTGGCCGAGGTGGAGGAACAGCCATGAGCGACGCCAAGGTAATCGACCGGGCCGCCACCGATGAGGCAATGAGCGATCGGGCCGTGACCGATGAGGCACTGGTGGACTTCGTCTATCACGAGGCGCGCCTGATCGATGAGAAGCGACTGGACGAGTGGTACGAGTTGTTTACCGAGGACGGGCTGTACTGGATGCCGCTGACCCGGGGCCAGCCCGAAGGGCCGGCGCACACCTCGCTGTTCTACGAGGATCGCCTGCTGCTGCAGGTCCGCATCCAGCGCCTGCGCAATCCGAACTCGTTCTCCCAGTCCGAACCAAGCTGGTGCCAGCATGTCCTGCAGGCGCCGCGCGTGCAGACGCGCTCGCCCTGCGGCAGCCGTTTCGTCCTGCGCACGCCCTTCTTCTATGCCGAGTCGCAGCGCGATCAACAACAGATCTATGCCGGGGTCGCGTGGCATCATCTGGTGCTGCGGGGCGAGGCGCTGCGCCTGCGCATGAAGAAGGTGGAGCTGCTGAATTGCGATGCCGCGCTGCCATCCATCCAACTGTTCTTGTAGCCGGCGATGCAAGATCGAAGCAATCCGCTGCGGCCGATCGGGAGCGATGCAGGAATGAGCATTCCACGGGTCATCGTGACAGGCGGCAGCTCAGGCATCGGGGCCGCCGCCTGCCGAGCGTTCATCGAGGCGGGCTACGAAGTCGTCAATGTTTCGCGCCGCGCCCCGGCGCTGGAATCGCCGCGATTGCGCACCGTGCAGGTCGATCTCGAGGATGCCCGGGCGGCGCAGGCGGTACTGCTGGAACTGGCGCAGGCATCGCCCGCGACCACCTTGGTGCATTGCGCCGGCGTGATTCGACAGCGGCGGATCGAAGATGTGACGCTGGAGGATCTCGATGCGCTCGCCCATCTGCATCTCGCAGCTGCCTTGTCCCTGGTGCAGGCTAACCTGCCGGCAATGAAGCAGGCACGTTTCGGCCGTATCGTCCTGGTCTCGACGCGAGCGATCCTGGGCCTGGCGCTGCGCACGGCCTATGCATCGACGAAAGCAGGCATGCTCGGGCTCGCCCGCAGCTGGGCGCTGGAACTCGCGCCGCTCGGTATCACCGTCAACGTGGTCGCACCCGGCCCCATCGCCGATACGGAAATGTTCCACCAGCTCATCCCCGCCGACAGCGAAAAGTTCGCCGCGGTGTCCAGGACGGTGCCCGTGGGGCGCGCCGGCCTGCCCGCCGACGTGGTGCGGGCCATCTTGTTCTTTGCTCACCCCGAGGCCTCGTTCGTGACCGGGCAGACACTGTTCGTGTGCGGCGGAACATCGATCGGCAGCGTCACCTACTGACGTGGGCCGCCAATCCAAGAGTTATGACGATGTGGCCATTACCGCGCCGGTCAGCGTGCCGTACACGCGTTACTCTCGCCGCAGCGCGCATTGGTTCGTGGCACAGGCCATACGCGGCCTGCTGCAGGCCTCGGGGCTGCGCAAGGCGGACGTCGATGGCTTGAGCCTGGGCAGCTTCTCACTCGCGCCCGACACCGCGATCGGCGTGACGCATTACCTGGGACTGACGACACGCTGGCTGGACTACCTGCCGCTGGGCGGGGCATCCGGCATCGTCGCGCTGCGGCGCGCGCTGCGCGCCGTGCAGAGCGGGGACGCGGAGGTGGTTGCCTGCATCGGTGCGGATACCCACCAGCAGGACTCCTTTCGGCGGACCCTGGAGGACTTCAGCGTCTTCGCCCGCGATGCGGTGCTGCCCTACGGCGCCGGTGGCCCGAATGCGAATTTTGCCTTGCTGACCGCCTGCTACATGCGCCGCTACGGCGCGCGGCGCGAGGATTTCGGCAAGTTGTGCGTGGCGCAGCGCGATAACGCACTGGGCTATCCGCAGGCACTGTTCAAGCAGCCGCTGAGCCTGGATGAGTACCTGGATGCGCCGCTGATCGCAGACCCGATTCGCTTGTTCGATTGCGTGATGCCTTGTGCCGGTGCCGAGGGATTCCTGGTGATGACGCGCCAGCGCGCGGTGGCGATGGGCCTGCCGTATGTGCGGGTACGCTCGACCTGTGAGCGCCACAATGCCTTCCCGGACGATCCGATCCAGATGCGAGGCGGCTGGGCGCTGGATCGCGAGCGCTTGTTCGGCGAGGCGGGCATCGAACCCTCCGCCATCGACTTCGTTCAGACCTATGACGATTATCCGGTCATGTCGGTGATTCAGCTCGAGGATCTGGGCTTCTGCGCCAAGGGCGAGGGCCCGGAATTCATTCGACGCCATACGTTCACCACCCAGGGCTCGTTCCCGCTCAATACCAGCGGCGGGCAGCTGTCGGTCGGACAGGCGGGTTGTGCGGCGGGCTTCCTGGGCCTGGTCGAGGCCATTCGCCAGCTATCCGGGAGGAATCTCGCGCGCGCGGTGCACGATGCGCGCTTCGGTATCGCAGTGGGCTTTGGCATGATCGCCTACGACCGCGGCCTGTGCTCGGGCGCCGCCGTGCTCGCCCGTAGTGACGTATGAGCGGGCGGCACATGAGGGAGGAGCCGAACTCGCCGGGCTGCGGCGTGCCGGCTGTGTTGCCGCCGTCAACGCGCTCGCGCGCGGCGCTGGGCTTGAGTGCCGCGGCGGCGCGGGGCGTCTTCGCCTTGCAGACTTGCGCCGGCTGCGGCGCCGTTCAGTATCCGCCGCGCGAGGCCTGCCATGTCTGCCTGTCGAGCGCGTTGCCATGGCGGGCACAGGATGGAATCGGTGAGCTGATTGCCGACACCACGATTCGTCGCAGCAACCATCCGTATTTCCAGGCGCGCATGCCCTGGCGCATCGCCATGGTGAGCCTGGATTGCGGTCCGACCGTCATGGCGCATCTTCATTCCCGGTGTCCGGCCGCGCCCGCCAAAGTGCGCGTCGGGGCGAGACTCGACAAGGCCGGCCAAGGTGTGCTCGTGGCATTTCCCATCGACGAGGTAGATATGGCCGACGATCCTCAACTGCGCCAGATGACCTGCGATCCGGCGCAACGCAGGGTGCTGGTGACCGACGGCGCGACGGCGACGGGCAACGCGCTGGTGCGAGCCCTGGTCGC
>JBEBRC010000058.1:0-15027 GCA_040395055.1 Steroidobacter denitrificans | reverse complement strand
CACAGCTGCCGGAGGCAGGCGACTAGAGTCATGCAGTCATGGGTCGGGGCCGCACGACCTATGGTCTGCCGGATCCCCGCGGCCCGCTGTCGGTGGCGCCTCGTCCTGGGCGGCGCACGACCCGCACCATGCCGCTGTTTCCTCCGCCGCAAAAGAAGCGATCGGCGCCATCGGACTCGAGCCCGGAAATGCCCACACCGGGGGGTATCCGCAGCGGCTCCAGCACCTCTGCGGTTCGCGGATCGACTCGCCTCGGATCGCTCTCGTCGCCTTCCCATGTAACGCTGAGCCGGACATGGAGTGTTGCCGGCGCAACATAGTGCCGCACCTCGCACCTCGCACCTCGCACCTCGCACCTCGCACCTCGCACCTCGCACCTCGCACCTCACACGTCGCGGCTTGCGCGATGCGTTACGGCTCGAGCGCAGCGATGGCTCCTGCCCTCGCATCGCATCGGATGATGCAATGCAGCGTGGAGACGCGCAGCGCCGGGCGACCCCCGGGGCGCATGTGGTCCGTTGCCTGGGACAACGCCTTCGGCCTTTGCCGCTGCTTGACTATCGCCATCGAGAGGATAATTATGATGTTAACTATCAGCGATACCTGAGGCAGGCGCGATACCCGAGGCAGGCGCGTCCAGGGGTATCGCTCGCGGAGGGGTCTCGTGCCGCACGTCACGATCGAATACTCGGCGAATCTTGCCGCCCGGCTCGACCTGCCGGCGCTCATGGCCGTTGTGCGCGACGCGGCGCTGGCGACCGGCCTGTTCCCGATCGGCGGCACCCGCGTCCGTGCGTATCGCGCCGACGACTACCTGATCGCCGACGGGCATCCCGACAACAGCTTCGTGCATATCGTCATGCGCGTCGGCCACGGCCGCCAGCCAGACGTGCTGCAAAGCGCCGGCGATGCGATTTTTGCAGCAGCCTGCACCAGCCTGGCCGGCCTCTACGATAGTTCACCTCTCGGTATTTCATTCGAGATGCAGGAAATCGAACCGCGGCTGGCGTACCGCAAGAACAATTTGCATCAGCGCGTGAAAGCGCGCCGGGCGCAGTTCGCCGCCGGGGCACCGCCATGAACGGCGCGCAGTCCTCCCAGGCGCACGCCGGCGCCGGCGACCTGGCGCGCAACCTGGCCAAGGCGGAGGAATACCTGGCGCGCTTCGCCGGGCAGCCGTTGGCGCATTTCATCGCCGGGCGGGCCGCGCGCGGATCTAGCCCGCGCACGTTTGCCAATGTCTCGCCAATCGATGGGCGCACCTTGAATGAGGTCGTCGCCGGCGACGAGGGCGACGTAGACGCCGCCGCCGCCGCCGCCCACGAGGCGTTTCCCGCATGGCGGGCAAAATCGGGCGAGGAGCGGCGGAGGATCCTGCACCAGGTCGCGGACCTGATCGAGGCGCGGCGCGAACAGATCGCGTTGCTGGAGTGCGTGGATACCGGACAGGCCCTGCGCTTCATGAGTGGCGCCGCGCTGCGCGCCGCCGGGAATTTTCGCTTCTTCGCCGATAGGGCGCCGGGGGCGGCGAATGGCTTGTCGCTGCCCGCCGCCGAGCACATGAACTACACCCTGCGCCAGCCTCTGGGTCCGGTGGCCATCATCACGCCCTGGAATACGCCGTTCATGCTTGCCACCTGGAAGATCGCGCCAGCGCTCGCCGCCGGCTGCACGATCGTGCACAAGCCGGCGGAATGGAGTCCGCTGACGGCGATGCTGCTGGCCGAGATCATGACCGAAGCGGGTGTGCCGCCAGGCGTCGTCAATCTGGTAAACGGCATGGGCGAAGAGGCTGGTCGCTTGCTGACACAACACCCGGCTATCAAGGCGACGGCCTTCATCGGTGAATCCAGCACCGGCAGCCTGATCATGAGCCAGGGCGCCGCGACGCTGAAAAGAGTCCACCTGGAACTGGGCGGCAAGAACCCGGTCATCGTTTTCGATGATGCCAGGCTGGAGCGGGCGCTGGATGCCGTCGTGTTCATGATCTACAGCCTCAACGGCGAGCGTTGCACCTCCTCCAGCCGCTTGCTGGTGCAGCATTCGATTCGCGAGCAGTTCGTGGAGCGCGTCGTGCAACGCGTCGCTCGTCTGAAGGTGGGCCATCCGCTGGATCCGGCGACCGAAATCGGTCCGCTCATCCATCAGCGCCATTTCGACAAGGTATTGGACTACTTCGCCATCGCGCGCGCCGAGGGTGCGCGGATCCGGGTAGGCGGTGGGCGCGCTGACGGTCCGGGCGGCGGCTATTACGTGCAGCCGACACTGCTCGATGCCTCCAGCACCATGCGGGTCGCGCGCGAAGAAATCTTCGGCCCGGTGCTGACGGCGCTTGCGTTTGCCGATGAGGCCGAGGCGATCTCGATCGCCAACGACACGCCCTACGGTCTCGCCGCCTATCTGTGGACCGCGGACTCAGGTCGGGGCTTGCGTCTGGCGAACCAGTTGGAGGCGGGGATGGTGTGGGTGAACTCCGAGAACACCCGTCATTTGCCGGCCCCCTTCGGCGGCATGAAGGCCAGCGGCATCGGCCGCGACGGCGGCGATTACAGCTTCGATTTCTATATGGAGACCAAGAACGTCTGTATCGCGCATGACACGCATCGCGTACCGAGACTCGGAGCATGAGGAGGATCAAGTGATCGGCCTGGAGGTACTGCAGGGCTCCATCCCGCCGCTGGTGACGCCCTTTCTCGATGGCGAGGTGGACTATGAGGCGTACCGGGGGCTGGTGGCCTTCCAGCTTGCCAATGGCTCGCGCGGCGTGCTGGTCAATGGCACCACGGCCGAACCCTCGACGCTTACCATCGAGGAGCGCAACCGGCTGGTCGATATCGCGGTCCAGACGGCGGCGGGCCGCATGACGGTGGTCGCTGCCACGGGATCGCAGTCGCTGCAGGAGACCCGCGAGTTGACCGAGCACGCGAGCCGTGCCGGCGCCGATGCATTGCTGATCGTCACCCCCTATTACCTGCGCCCGCCGCAGCGCGGACTGGTTGCCTATTACCTGGAGCTGGCTTCGATTTCCGACCTGCCGTGGCTGGTGTATCACATTCCAGGGCGAACGGCGGTCAGCGTGACGCTGGATACGCTCAAGGAGCTGCGTGAGAAATCGGCAACGTTCGTGGGCATGAAGCATGCCGTGAACGATCTTGGCTTCGCCTCCGAGTGCCTGGCGGTGCTGGGCAAGGATTTCAGGATCTTCGTCGGCCTCGAGGAGCTGAGTTTTCCAATGCTGGCGATCGGCGCCTGCGGCCTGATGAACGCCGTCGGCAATCTGCAGCCGCGGGCGCTTGCGGATCTGTGCGATGCAGTCGGGCGCAGTGATCTGGCGCAGGCGCAGGCCCTGCATCAGCGCTTGCTGGAGATCAACCAGGCGGTGTTCTTCGATACCAATCCGATTCCGATGAAGTACATGATGAAGCGGGTCGGCCTGCTGGCGGCAAACGAGCATCGGCTGCCGATGATGCCCGCAACCGCGCAACTGGAGCAGCGTCTGGACCAGGTGCTGGCGCGCGCGGGATTGCTCGAGGGGAGGGCATGAGGCTGCTCAATTTCCGGGCCGAGGGCCGCGAATCCTTTGGTGTGATCGGCACGCATGGACTGATGGACCTGGGTGCGCGCCTGCGAGGCGGCGCCCGGGATATCGGCCAGATGCTGCGCGCGGGGATCGTGGAGCAGGCGTGCGCGGCGAGCGCGGCCGATGAGGCCGATTATGCGTTGCAGGATGTCGACCTGCTGCCGCCGCTGGTGCGCGGCATGCGCTGTTTCTGCATCGGCGTCAATTACCCCGAACGCAATGAGGAGTACCGGGACGGCAGCCGGCGGCCGCGGTATCCAAGCATCTTCATCCGTACGCCGGCATCCTTCGTTGCGCACGGCGAGCCGCTCGTGCGGCCGCGAGAGTCGGTGCAGTTCGACTATGAAGGGGAGATCGCCATCGTGATCGGCGCCGGCGGCCGCAGGATCGCCCAACAGGACGCCATGGCGCATGTATTCGGCTATGCCTGTGCCAATGACGGCTCGGTACGCGACTGGTTGCGCCATTCCAAGTTCAATGTCACGCAGGGAAAGAACTTCGATCGTTCAGGTGCAATCGGTCCGTACGTCGTGACCGCAGACGAGGTCGGCGGCCCCTCGTTGCGGGTGACGACCCGCGTCAACGGCGAGCTGCGCCAGGACGATACCAGCGACCGCATGATCTTCCCGATGTCGTTCCTGATTCACTATCTTTCCACGTTCTGTGCGCTCGAGCCTGGCGATGTCATCCTCACGGGCACGCCCAGCGGGGCAGGAGCACGCCTCGATCCGCCGTGCTACCTGCGGGCGGGCGATGTGGTGGAAGTGCAGGTCGCACGCGTCGGTCTGCTGCGCAACGCGGTGGTCGATGATGGCCGCTAGCAAGCGAACCGCGGCCCTCGCCAAGCGCGGCTTGCCGATGCGCGCCTTCTCGGAGTCGCTGCCGATGGAATTGCTGCGTGCGCGCGAAGCAGTGATGCGTCGCTTCCGGCCGGCGCTGCGCGAGCACGGCGTTACCGAGCAGCAATGGCGCATCCTGCGCGCGCTGGCCCATTTCGGTCCGCTGGAGGCGGGCGCGCTGGCGCATGCCACCTGCCTGCTTGCACCCAGCCTGTCGCGCATACTGCCGGACATGGAAGCGCGCCTGCTCATCAGCCGCCGGCAGGCGCAGGCCGATCTGCGACGCAACGTCATTTCCCTGGAGGCCGAAGGCCTGCGGCTCATCGCAGCGCATGCACCGCGTTCGGAGAAGATCTATCGCGAGATCGAACGCCGCTTCGGCGCCGAGCACCTGTCGCAGTTGTTCACGCTGTTGCAGCAACTGGAAGAGGCGCTGGAGGCGCCGCCGCAGCGGCAGGCGACACCACGCCGGCGAGTGCGTCGAGAAGCGAAATGAGCCTGTATGCGGTGCAAAAATTCATCTACCAGGTCAACCGCGATCCGGGGGTGAAGCGCCGTCATGAGCAGGATCCGCAGGGGCTGTTGGACGAATACGAACTCACGCCGCAGGAGCGTCGTGCGCTGAGCGAGCCGGACCTCGGGTATCTGTACGTGATGGGTGTCAACGGCCAGCTGCTGATGCATTTCGCGGCCTTGCACGGCTTCGAGTGGAATGCCTATCTGGAGGCCCTGAAGCAGGGGGAGCTGCGCTATGGTCCGGTGCGCACCGGCCTTTATTCCCGTGCGGATCGTATCTCATGAGCCTGGTCTTCGCCGGTGTCTGCAGTCATGCGCCTGGCATTACCGGGCGCAAGGAGCGCGCGGACCCGGTGGTGCGAGATCAGTTCTACGCCGCCTACGAGCGCATGAGGCTCGCCATCGAGGCGCAGCGCCCGGATGCGCTGGTGGTCATCGGCGCGGAGCATTTCGCCAACTTCTTCATGAACAATATGCCGGCGATCTGCATCGGCATGGGGGAGGCCTACGAAGGGCCGATCGAGGACGAGCAATGGATAGGTATCAAGCGCAGCCCCGTGCCGGGCGCACCGGCCTTGTCGCTGCGGCTGATCGAGGAGGTGATGCAGGATGTCGACGTCGCCTATGCGCAGGAGTGGAAATTCGACCATGGCATCATGGTGCCGCTCAGTTTCCTCACGCCCCGCTACGATCTGCCGGTAATCCCGGTGAACGTCAATTGCCAGGGACCGCCGCTGATCCCGCTCAAACGATGCTACGAGTTCGGCCGCGCCCTGCGTCGCGCCTGCGACAGTGTCGATGCCCGCATTGCCATCGTCGGCACCGGCGGCATCTCCCATTGGCCGGCCACGCCCGACTCCGGGAAGATAAATGTAGCGTGGGACCGCACGTTTCTCGATAGCTTTCTCAACAACCGCCGCGAGGAGCTGCTTGCATACCGGGACGATGACACCTGGCGCGAGGCCGGGCCGGGCGGGTTTGAGATCCGCACCTTCATATGCGTTGCGGGAGCTACGGAAGGCAGAACTGGCGAACTGTGGTTTTATGCGCCCATTCCTATATTCGCAGTTGGCTGCACCGTTGCCGTAATGAATCTCGGGCGAGAGCAGGCGTAACGTTCGAACACGCCATCTCATCGCACAACACTGCTCGAAGAAACCTACGATTGCAGGGGGGATTTCATGAAGACGAAGACACTGCTGGGCTTTCCGCTTACGCTGCTCTCGCTCGCCATGGTTGCGCCCGCTTCCGGCCAGGGCGCTCTCGAAGAAGTGATCGTTACGGCAACCCGGCGCCAGCAAAGCGTGCAGGATGTGGGACTCTCGGTCACCGCCTACTCCGGCGACCAGATCCGGCAGCTCGGCTTCACCACTGCAACCGACCTGGTCGCGATGACGCCGGGCCTCAACTACACCGTGCCCAATGCGGAGTCCAGCCAGATCAATTTCTTCCTGCGCGGCGTCGGTCTGAACGATTTCGCCGATGCGAGTGAGAACCCCGTCGCCGTCTATGTCGACGATGTCTACCATCCGGCCTCCGGGGGGCTCAGCTTCCAGCTGTTCGACATGGACCGCGTGGAGGTGCTGCGCGGACCGCAGGGCACCCTGTTCGGACGCAACACCACCGGCGGGCTGATTCATTACGTCAGCAAGAAGCCGCAGGACACGTTCGATGCCTACATCGACGTGACCGGCGCCGAATACAGCCAGATCAAGGTCGAGGGCGCGATCGGCGGGCCGATCTCCAGTGCCCTGGACGGCAGGCTGTCGATCGCCACCAACCGCCACGATGGCTACACGGAGAATCGCTTCCCAGGCGCACCGGACTACAATGGTGCGAAGTCCAGGGCGGCGCGCGGCCAGTTGCTGTTCAAGCCGGCGCAAACGCTGGACGTGCTGCTCAGCGGCTACTACTCCAAGAACGATGCCTCGGTCGGCGCGTGGCAGAACCAGGCCACGACGCTCGCGGGTCCGAATGGCGACATCAGCGTGCCCCTGGGCGTGAACGAGACCACCATGAGCGTGGACTGCAATGCCGATGGCGTGCTGGATGCGAACGATGCCAGGACCGGTACCGATTGCTTCGGCTACCGCGACACCGACGGCGATGTCTGGGCGGGAGACTACGACCGGGACGGCCGGGTGTATGTCGAGAACAAGGGGGGAACCGTCAATCTCAACTGGCGGTTGGGCGCGGCGACCCTGACGTCGATCACCGCCGTACAGAAGGTGGAGCGGCTGCAGACCGAGGACACTGAGGCCAGCCCGGCGCCGCTGATCCAACCGACGTTTGCGGCCAAGACCGACACCTTCACCCAGGAGCTGCGCCTCTCAGGCGGCGAGACGCAAAGACTGAAGTGGCTGGGCGGACTGTACTACTTCGACAACGACGTGGATGGGCATTACCTGCTCGACCTGACCAACCTGGGATTCGTGTTGTTCGATGCCAACTACACTCAGAAGTCGAAATCCTGGGCGGCATTCGGTCAGGTCGAATACGAGCTGACCCCGAAGCTGAGCCTGATCGCCGGCGTGCGCTATGCGAACGAGAAAAAGGAACTCGACTACCTGAATCGCGATATCTCCGGCTTTTTCACCGAGGTCGTCGGTCTGCCCACGGACGTCGCGTTCGACTTCAGCAAGCGCTCCGTCGGCAATCTGGCAGAGCACGACGAGAATTCGGTCAACGGTCGTCTGGAACTGGACTGGCGGGCGAGCGATGACGTGCTGATCTACGGCGCGATCGCACGCGGGACCAAGTCGGCCGGTTTCAACGTCGGCTTCCTGGACGAGACTTTCCTGTTCGCGAGCAATACCGTCGCCACCATTCCTTTCGGCGAGGAGGAGCTCACCAGCTATGAAGTCGGATTCAAGTCGAGCTGGGGCGGCGGCCGAACGCGACTCAACGGCGCGGTGTTCTATTACGACTACAAGGATTTCCAGACGTTCCGCTTCGAGCTTCTCAACCAGATCATCTTCAACACCGATGCCACGGTGAAGGGTGGCGAACTCGAATTGCAGACCTCGCCGGCGGACGGGTGGACGTTTGCGCTGGGGCTGAGCGCGCTGGATGCCAAGGCGGACAATATTCCCAGCCCCTCGGGCGTGCTGCGCACGCGCGACATGGTCGCGGCACCGAGGTTCTCCGGCAACGCGCTGCTGCGTTACGAATGGCCCGCGCTGGGCGGCTTGATCAGCCTGCAGGCGTCGGCCAGCGTGCAGGATCATATCTACTACGACATCCAGAATGTGCCGGTGTCGCTGGAGAATGGCTACACGGTCGCGAACCTGCGCGCCGCCTACGGCCCGGAGGACAAGCGCTGGGAGCTTGCCGCGTTCGTGAACAACGTGACCAACGAGGAATACCTGAGCTACACGTTCGACTTCACCGGCACCTTCGGTTTCAACCAGCAGGCCTACGGACCGCCGCGCTGGGCCGGGATGAGCTTCCGCTACAGGTTCGACTAGCGGCACAGGGCAACGGGGCAGGGACGCAGGAACAGGCAGCGAGGGACTGGCGGCAGGGCTGGCGGTTCGGGGTCGGCGGTTGATCGGAGCAACGGGACGGCAACGTGTTGCGAACGGTAGAGGGCGAAACAGCGGACCTGGACTCGTTCAGGGGCCTGGCCAGCGCGATCCTGCTGGGCGTGATCGGCCCGGAAGTGTTCATCCTGCAGCCAGGCTTCGTGCAGGGCCTGGTGCAGAAGATGGGTTTCACCGAGCAGGGCGCCGGCTACATCGCTTCGGTCGAGATGTTCGGTATCGCCGCCACCACGGTTGCGCTCACGTTCCTGGCGCATCGAGTCGACCGGCGCAAGCTGCTGTACCTGTCGCTGCTGGTGATGTTCGCGACCAACGCGGTATCGGTGTTCGTGCGCGAGCCCGGCACGTTTGCCCTCATGCGCTTCCTGGCCGGGCTCGGCGCGGGCGCGATCATCACGCTCAGCTTCAGCGCCGTCGGACTGACGCGCAACGTGGACCGCAACTTCGGGCTGTTGATTATGTGGGTGCTGATCTACGGCGCACTGGGCCTGCTGCTGATGCCGGCCGCGTTCCAGATGCTGGGCATGGGCGGTGTCCTGTGGTTCTTTGCCCTGTTTCCATTGCTGGGATTGCCGGCGGTGCGATACATGCCGCGATCCGGCGAGGCGGCGGCACAGGCCAGGGATGATGCGGTGGAATTGAGCACCGCGCTGAAGGGCTCGGCGCTGCTGGCGATGTTCGTCTACTTCCTGGCGCAGGGGGTGGTCTGGGCCTACCTGTTCCTTATCGGCGTCAACGCCGGCCTCCCGGAGCAGCAGGTGGCGAATGGCCTCATGATCTCGCAGTTCGCGGGGGTAGGGGGCGCTTTCGGGGCCGCCTGGCTGGCGCATCGCACTCATCACGCGCTGGCGCTCAGCGTCGGCATCGCCGCCGGTGCGCTGGTGCTCTATCCGTTGGCCGGGCATTTCGGTCCGCTGCTGTATGCGCTGGTGGTCTCCGTCTACAACTGCGCGTGGAACTTCACCCAGCCGGTATTGCTTGGCGCAATGGCGAGATTCGATCGCCGCGGCATGGTGGTGGTGTACGCCGTGGCGGCGCAGATGTGTGGACTTGCCCTGGGCCCCTCGCTGGCCGCGACGGTTATCGGCGCTGGGGCGCTGACACCCATCGTCTGGCTGGGTGTAGGGCTTTTCATTCTCAGTCTGGTCCTGATTCTGCCGCCGGTCTGGGCGCAGTCGCGGCACACTCATGGAGTTGCAATCGCATGAACGCTGACATCGACAAAGGCAACGGCCAGGGCCGTCTGGCGGGCAAGGTCGCAATCGTCACCGGCGCCGGCCAGGGTATCGGGCGCGGCATCGCGGTGTTGTTCGCCGGCCAGGGCGCGCAAGTAATGATCGCTACCCGTACTGCCGAGCATGGAGAGGAAACGCTGCGCCTGATACGCGCCGCCGGCGGTGGCGCCGAGTTGTGTGTGGTGGACATCGGGCGCAAGGATGAAGCACAGCGGGCGGTGGCCGAAACGGTACGCAAGCTCGGCCAGGTAGACATCCTGGTGCACAACGCCGGCTCGTTCCTCGGCGGCCCCGTGGAGCATTATTCGGAAGATGACCTGGAGACGGTGCTCGCCGTGAATCTCAAGGCATGCTTTCGCCTTTCCGCCGCCTGTATTCCGCACATGCGCAAGCGCGGCGCCGGCCGGCTGCTCTTTACCTCCTCGGTCACCGGTCCGCGAGTGGCGATGCCGGGTACTTCGTACTATGCCGCATCCAAGGGCGGTATCAACGCCTTCATCCGCACCGCCGCCATCGAGCTGGCGCGTGAGCACATCACTGTGAACGGGGTCGAGCCCGGCTACATTCGCACCGCGGCGATGGAGTTGCTGGCGAGCGAGGAGGGCATGGCGGAGATGGCGAAATACATTCCGATGGGCTACATCGGCGAGCCGCGGGATATTGCGTATGCAATGCTGTACCTGGCCTCGGACGAGGCGCGCTACCTCACTGGCCAGACGATCTGCGTCGACGGCGGCTCGACCTTGCCCGAGAGCCCGGTGTTTCTCCAGGAACTGGCGGGCATCAAGACGCTTGCGGGGTCCGAGCCATGACGATCGATACCTTGCTCGAGCGCCGCTACCGCGTATTGGGGCGCAACTCGCCGCTGTTCTACCAGCGGCCGCTGCAACTGGTACGCGGCGAAGGCGTCTGGCTGTGGGACGAGGAAGGCCGGCGCTACCTCGATGCTTACAACAACGTACCGCATGTCGGCCATTGCCATCCGCGCGTAGTGGAAGCGATCGCGCGCCAGGCGGCGACGCTCAATACGCATACGCGCTACCTGCACGAGGGCATCGTCGCCTACACCGAACGGCTGCTGGCAACATTCGATCCCAGCCTGGCGATGGCGATGCTGGTTTGCACCGGCAGCGAGGCAAACGAATTGGCGCTGCGCATCGCCAACGTCATGACCGGGGGCGCGGGCGTGATCTGCACCAACTTCGCGTATCACGGCAACACCAGGGCGGTGGCGCAGATCGGCACGGTGTTTCCGCCACCGGAAGGATTCGGTCCGCACATTCGCGCCATTCCGCCTCCTGATACGTATCGCGGCCTGCACGGTCTGCGCGGACAGGCGCTCGAAGACGCCTATGTCGATGAGGTGCGCGCGGCCATCGATTCGCTGAACGCCAGCGGCATCTCGCTGGCGGCGATGCTGATCTGCACGCTGTTCTCCAGCGAGGGCCTGCCGAACGTACCGACGGGCTTCATGCGGCGCGCGGTCGAACTGGTGCACAAGGCGGGTGGCCTGTACATCGCGGACGAGGTGCAGGGCGGCTTCGGGCGCACTGGGCGCCACATGTGGGGGCATGAACTGTACGGTGTGACACCGGATCTTGTGACGCTGGGCAAGCCGATGGGCAATGGCCATCCGATCGCAGGCGTGGTCGGACGCTCGGACCTGATCCAGGGGTTTGGCGATCGCGCGATGTATTTCAATACCTTCGCCGGCAATCCGGTTTCTTGCGCCGCGGCGAGCGCGGTGCTCGACGTGCTCGAAGAGGAGCGCCTGCAGGAGCATGCGCAGGTGGTCGGCGACTACGTGTTGTCTGGCCTGCAGGGTTTGGCGGCGAAACATTCCACGATCGCGGATGTGCGCGGCCGCGGCATGTTTTTCGCCGTCGAACTGGTGGCCGATCGCCAGACTCGGGCGCCGGACGGCGCCGAAGCCAAGCGGGTCATCAACGCGATGCGCGAGCGGGGCATATTGATCAGCCGCATCGGGCCGCATGACAACGTGCTGAAGATCCGGCCGCCGATGCCGTTCGCGCAGGAGCACGCGGACTTGTTGCTTGCCACCTTGGATGAGGTGCTCGCGGGCCGTTGACCACAGACCGAGCGCAACAATGAGCGAATTCTACGCTTTGCAGCCCGAGCAGCAGGTCGAGCGCCTGCAGGCACTTGCCGAAGCGGCGCTGGCGCAGTGGGGATTCGGTCCCTGCGCGTTGCGGCTGGTGAAATTCCGCGAGAACGCCGTGTTTGCGGTGACCACCGGCAGCGGCCGGCGCTATGCGTTGCGCGTGCACCGTGCCGGATACCATAGCGATGCGGCGCTGCGCTCGGAATTGCAATGGATGCTGGCGCTGCAGGCCAGCGGTTTCGACGTACCGCAGATCGTGCCGGCTCGTGCCGGCGAGCTCTTTCTCGCCGTACGTCATCCCGGGGTGCCCGAATCGCGGCAAGTCGATGTCTTCGAATGGATCGACGGTCGCCAGCTTGGCAACGTTGGAGAAGATGTCGCCATGGATCCGGCGGAACTTGCAAGGATGTTTCGGACCATCGGCGCGCTGGCGGCGCGACTGCACAACCAGGCGAGCAGTTGGCAGAGGCCGGCGGATTTCATCCGCCATGCATGGGATATGGAAGGGCTGGTGGGCGAGCGGCCGCTGTGGGGCCGCTTCTGGGATCTTGCCGCGCTATCGGCGGGCGAGCGCACACTGGTCGCGCAGGCGCGCGCTCGATTGCAGCGCGATCTGCAGGTGCTTGATAAGTCCGCGGCGGTCTACGGTCTGGTCCATGCGGATTTCGCACCGGAGAATTTGCTGCTCGACGGGGAGCGCATCCGGCTGCTCGATTTCGACGATGCGGGTTTCGGCTGGCATCTTTTCGAGATAGCGACCTCTCTTTATTTCTATACCGACCACGCCGCCTATCCGTTGCTGCGCGAAGCGGCGATCGCGGGCTATCGCAGCGAGCGCGCATTGCCCGAGGAGCAACTGGCGATGCTGCCGATGTTTCTCGCAGCTCGCGGATTCACCTATCTTGGCTGGGTGCATACGCGCCAGGAGACTCGAACCGCGCGCGAGCTGACGCCGATGCTGATCGAACTTGCCTGCAACGCCGCGCGCGGTTACCTGCGCCAGCCTTAGTGCCAGCCGGGCGCATGTTCAGGCGTGCGCCGCGGTCACGGCATCGGCGCTGCGTTCGGCGGCGATGAGCTTGCCCAATACCCGCCGAAAATGCGCCAAAGGCGCGTCCGCCAGGATCCCCAGCATTTGGAAGTCAGGCGACTCCTCGAGCGTTTTCTGTTGTTGCTCGATGATCGCCTTGTCCTCCATGAAGCCTTCGATGAGGCTGTCCAGGAGTGACAGCGAGATGGTGGAATCCTCTGCCTCGTAGTTGTTGAGATAGGCCCAGAAGAAATGCGTCGTGCTTTCGCTCTCCGGCGTCATGAACTGGCAGTTGCGGTATTCCTTGGCGCCGCTCAAATTGCCCTCCTGGGCACCCTGGCCGGCGGGTGCGAACAGCGTTTCCATGTCGAAGATGCCGGGGACATGCATGTTGGCGATGTTGCGCCGATCGAGCTTGGCGTGCTTGTCGCGGATCACCTTCTTGTGGAAGGGCGGGGGATCGATATTCCTGTGCCAACGCTCGACGCGGAAGCCGCGTTCCAGGCGTTCAACGGTCACCGGCTTGGTCACGAACGCATATTCCTCGGAGCCGCCCAGGGTGTTCTTGTGCACGAACGCCAGATGCGCGAAATCGCTCAGGTTGTCGACGATCAGCAGGTAATTGGCATCGTAGTGCAGGTAGGCGGGAATGCCTTTCCAGCGCGGGTCGCGCAGATAGGGGAAATCGATGATGAGCGCGGGGTCGGCCTTGGCGGGATCGCCCATCCAGATCCAGACGAAGTGGCCGTTCTCCACCACCGGATAGCTGCGTACCCGCAGCTTGGGCGGGATCATGTCTTGCCCTGGAATCTGCGTGCACTTGCCGCAGTGGTCGTATTTGATGCCGTGATACATGCAGCGCACGCTGTCGCCCTCCAGCCGGCCCATGGATAGCCGCGCGCCGCGGTGCGGACAGCGATCGTTGAGGGCGACGACCGAGCCGCTTTCACCCCGATAAAGCAGGACGTGCTCGCCCAGAATCGTGCGTCCCAACAATCGTCCGTCGATCAGTTCGGAGTCCAGCGCGGCTACGTACCAGCAGTTCTTCAGGAACATTGGCATCTCCCGGTGGCAATCCAATTGTTTCGTACAGAAAAACTATGTTTCTTTATAATAGCGCGACCGAGGACGGAAAGCGACGACGACGGGCGACGATGAACAAGGCGAAAACAGTGAAAAAAGCGCAGGCAGTCGGGTCGGCGCACGCGGCGCAACAAACTCGTGCGTCCGGCGAGGGCCTGCAGTCGCTGCAGACCGGGTTTCGCATACTTGAGGTCCTGACGGAGGCCCGCGGCCCGCTCGGGCTGACTGAGATCGCCGCCACGCTGGACGAACTCAAGCCACGCGTCCACCGGCATCTGGCGACTCTCAAGGGGCTGGGGATGGTTTTCCAGGATGCGCGCAATGGGCGTTATGGCCTGGGCAGCAAGCTGTTCCTGCTCGGCGAGGCGGCGCTCGACCAGTACGATCTGCGCTTTGTCGCCGATCCCTACCTCACTCGCCTGCGCGATGAGACGCGGCAGACGGCGCTGCTGTCGGTGCCGCACAATGGCGAGCCTGTCGTGCTGTCCTGCATCGAATATCGCGACAAGCTCGCCATCAGTTCGCGCCCGGGAAACCGGCCGCCGCCGCACTGCTCCTCACAGGGTCGCGTGGCGCTTGCCTTCTGCGATGAGCTGGTCCGCAAGCGCATACTCGATCGCAAGCTGACGGCGTTCACGCCGCATTCGATCTTCGATCCCGGCGCGATCGAAGCGCGGTTGCCGATCATTCGCGAGCGATTCTTCGAAGAGGCGATGGATGAGGTCCGGCTTGGCATCAATGCCTTGGCGGCGCCGGTGTTTCGCGCCGATGCGCAACTGGTCGCGATCCTGGCGATCGTGGGCACCTCGGCCGAGATCGGATCCGCGCCGCGTCCGCAGTTCATCAGTGCGCTGCATCAGGCCGCGGGCGCGCTGTCGGCGCAACTGGAGTGCCGGATCTATTACGAGCGTGGCTTGATCTGAGGCGCGAGTGCAGGACGCTCAAGCGCTGCCGCATGTCGGGCGGGCATGGGATGGAGCGAACGTGAGGCGTAGCACTCCCGCTCGGGGCCGTTTGCCGCCCGGGGGGGGGGTCACCGCGGGCCAAAGCCCCCCCGGGGGGTGGGGGGACAGTAGGCGG
>JBEBRC010000057.1:0-15068 GCA_040395055.1 Steroidobacter denitrificans | reverse complement strand
GCGAATGAAAGCATGACGATGCCCGGATTGAGCACGAACGGTACTTGAAACAGATGGGTAGCCAGTGCGCCCGCGCCCAGGCCGAGCAGGATGCCTATGATCCCCCCCAGGACCGCCAAGGTCACCGCCTCGATCAGAAACTGTAGCAAAACGTCCCGCGCCATCGCCCCGACCGCCAACCGGGTGCCGATCTCGCGCGTTCGCTCGGTCACCGACACCAGCATGATGTTCATGATGCCGACGCCACCGACGACCAGGCTGACCGCTGCGACCGCTCCCAACAGGGCCGTCATGACCCGGGTGGAGCTGGTAAACGCGGTAGCGATCTCCTTGAGGTCGCGCACGTTGAAGTCATCGTCCGCACCGGCGCGCACCCGGCGCCGCTCGCGCAGCAAGCGCTCGATGTCGGCCTGCACTTTCTCGGTCGAAATGCCATCGCGCGCCGACACCATGATGCCCGTGACATCCGTGTTGCCCGCCAGGCGCCGCTGCAGCATGCGTAAGGGGACGACGACGATGTCGTCTTGATCCTGGCCGAACCCGGATTGTCCCTTCGACGTCAGCACGCCGATGATCTGGCAGGACACCTTTTGCAGCCGGATATTGGCGCCCAGCGGATCCTGCTCGCCGAACAATTCCCGGCGAACGGTTTCGCCCAGCAGGCATACGGCCGACCCGGCGCGCAGCTCGTTGTCGGAGAAATTCCTTCCCTGCGCCAAGGGCCAATCCCGCACCACCAGGAACTGGTCCGTCGTTCCCGTCACCTGAGTCGACCAATTGGTATTGCCGTAGATGGCCTGAGCCATCGTGTTGGAGCTGGGCGCGACGGCCCGGACGCCGGAAATCTCGTTCTCGATGGCGTTCGCGTCCTCGAGGGTGAACGGTGGCGCGGAAGCCCGGGCCCCGCCCCCGCCAAACCCCTGGCCCCGAAAAACCTGCAGCAGATTGGTGCCCAGCTTCTGGATGTCGGCTTGCACCTGGGCCGTTGCGCCCTCGCCGATCGTCACCATGGTGATGACCGCCGCCACGCCGATGACGATGCCCAGGATCGTCAGCGAAGAGCGCAGTACATTGCGGCGGATTTCCCGCAAAGCGAGCGTGACGGCATTCCAGAACATCTACAACCCTTCCCTTACCGCCACATTGATTTGGTCGCTTTCGATATTGCCGTCGCGGAAGCGCACGATACGGCGTGTCCACGCGGCAATATCGGGCTCGTGCGTCACCATCGCGATGGTGATGCCACGCTCTTCGTTGAGCGCGGTCAGCAGTTTCATGATCTCTACGCTGGTGGCGGTATCCAGATTGCCGGTCGGTTCGTCCGCGAACAGCACCTGGGGATCCGAAACGATCGCGCGCGCGATGGCGACGCGCTGCTGCTGTCCGCCGGACAACTGGCTTGGGATATGCGACTCGCGGCCTGCCAGGCCGACGTCCCGCAATGCCTTGCGCGCGCGCGCGTGACGCTCCTGCGTAGGTACATGGCGATAAATCAATGGCAGCTCCACGTTCTCCAGGGCCGTCGTGCGACTCAGCAGGTTGAACCCCTGAAACACGAAGCCCAGGTAATTGCGCCTGAGCAACGCCCGCTGGTCCGCATCCAGGCCGCCGACGGCCACGCCGAGAAAGCGGTAGGTGCCGGAGGTGGGGGTGTCCAGACAGCCGAGTACGTTCATGCAAGTGGACTTTCCTGAACCGCTGGGCCCCATGACGGCAATGAACTCGCCGGCTTCGATACGCAGATCGATGCCCCGCAACGCGCGCACCTCGCCTTCGCCCTGACCGTAAATCTTCGCCACCTGCGACAGCTCGATGAGTGGCAGCGGCGCGGCGGGCATGCCGGTCATGGCGCTGTCGACTCCACATCGACGATCACTTTCATGCCCGCTTCGAGCTGTCTGGGCGGTATCGCCGAGGGCCCGCCGTTGCGGCTCTCGCGCTGTGCGCCTTCGGCTCGAGCATCCGCACCGGGACTCGGCCCCGACCCGAGCGTGAGCACCTGTGTCATGCGCCCGTCACTCGCTCCTGGCCTGAAAGCGACCTGCACTGGCTGGCCGTTCTCCAGGATCCATACGCTTCCGCTGCGCGGCCTTGCCTGCGGACCGCCTGAGCTATTGCCGGGACGCCGCCGCATCTGCGGCATCAACGCCGACAGCGCACTGCTGCGCGGCGGGGCACTCGCACTGGCGGGCTGCCCGCTCGCGGGACTGAAGCGCAACGCCGCATTCGGTACCAGTACGGCATCCTCGGCATTGATCGTGACGATCTCCGCCGTCGCGGTCATGCCAGGACGCAACAACAAATCCGAATTGTCGACTTCCAGCACGGTTTCATAGGTCACCACACCCGTGGCGGTCGCACTCGAGGCCGACCCGCCGCTGCCCGAAGAGCTTTGGGTATTGCTCGATGCGAAATGCACCTGGGTAATGTTGGCCGAGAAGGTCCGATCCGGAAACGCGGCCACCGTGAAAGTCGCCTTCTGCCCTACCTCCACCGCACCGACGTCGGCCTCGTCCACCGCCACATGCAGTTCCATTTTTCTCAGGTCCTCGGCCAGCGTGAACAAGATCGGTGCCTGCAGGGACGCCGCAACGGTCTGACCGGGCTCGACCGAGCGCACCAATACCACGCCATTGATTGGCGAGCGGATGGCACTTTTACCCAGGTCGGTACGCACCACATCCAGGTTCGCGCGCGCCTGCTCGACCGCTGCCTGCGCTGCCGCCAGCTCGCCCTGCGCCTGAGCGACCGCTGCTTCGGCGACGTCCATTTCCTGCTGCGAAGGCAGCTTGCCATCGGACAGTTCGCGCACCTTCTGCATCCGGGCGTGATCGGCATGCGCTTTCTTGAGGCCGGCTTCTCCCTGCAGAACCCTCGCTTCGGCCGACGCAAGCGAGCTTTGCGCCTGCAACGCCTGTGCATTGAGCCGGCTGGTATCGAGTACGGCGAGTACCTCTCCTTCCGTCACCACATCGTTCACAGCGACGTTCACATCGCGCATGGTGCCGGACAATTCACTGCCTATATCGACTTGGTTACGCGGCTCCAGGTTGCCGGTTGCGGTCACGGTCACGATCAGGTTGCCGCGCGCGACCTCCTGGGTGACGTACTGCGTCGCCTTGCCACCGCCACGGCCGAAAAGCACGAAGCCGACGACGACCAGCAATAGCGCCAACACCACCCACCGGATCCAAGCGCGCCATGGGGCCGGGCCCGGCAGGCCGTCGCCGCTCAAAGTCTGCGCGACGTCGGCGCTGGTAATGGTGGTGGTCCGAGTATCCATCGATCATGCACCTTGATGATTCATGCTTGAGTCGCCCCATCCTCAGCAAATCCATCGAGGATCGGCTGGGCAGGCGCGCCTAGAGACTTGCCGCCGCCGGGAACACCGCCCAGCCGCCGCCCAGCGCCTTGTACAGGCGGATCAGGTTCGAAGTCCGCTCGCCGTCGCTCACCGCAAGCGAGTCCTCGAGCGAGACCAGCTGGCGGTCGGCGGTCAGCACGGTCTGGAAATCCACCAGCCCGGAGTTGTACTGCACCAGCGCCAGTTCGGCGGCGCGGCGCGCGCTGGCCGCAGCCTCGACCAAGGCGGCATGGCGGCGCTGCTCGTTGCTCCACGAGTCCAGCGCGTTCTCCACTTCCTCGTAGGCCGCCAATACCGTGGCTTCGTAGCTGGCCAGCGCCTGGTCCAGCAACGCATTCTGCGCCTTGATGTTCTGTCGCAGCGCGCCGCCGCGAAACAGCGGCAGCGTCAGCGACAGGCCGGTACGATCGCTGCGAAATCCGTCGAGCACGTCGCTCGCCGTGAGCGATTGCAGAGTGATCGAACCACTCAGTGACAGGCTTGGATACAAGGCCGCAGTGGCAACACCCACCTGGGCCGTCTGCGCCGCAAGCTGACGTTCGGCGCGACGAATATCGGGACGCCGGCGCAACACATCGGCAGGCACGCCGACGGCGACCTCCAGCGGCGCGACCGGAATGGCCCGACGCTCGCTCAGTGCCGCGGACAACGCACCGGGCGCCTGGCCAGTGAGCACTGCCAAACGATTCATGCTCTGGGTCAAGTTCGATTCGAGCGCGGGCAGCTGCGCCCGTGTCTGCTCATAGCTTGAGCTCGCCTGGTCGACATCCAGCGTCGAGGCCAGGCCCGCTTCCGCACGCCAGCGAGTGATCTGCAAGACTTCGCGCTGGGATTCGAGGTTGCGCTGCGCATAGTCCAGTCGTGACTGTGCCGTACGCACCGAGGTGTAGTTGAGGGCGACGTCGCCGAGCAAGGTGATCAGGACATCGCGCAGGTCTGCTTCGCTGGCGCCCAATTGCGCCGTCGACGCCTCCAGGGCGCGGCGCTGGCCACCGAACAGGTCCAGTTCCCAACTAGCGTCCAGGCCGGCGTTGTAGAGCTCGCGTCGCTCGGCGCTCACGCCCGACTGAAAATCGTCCGCGATGCGCGTCTCCCCGCCGCTGCGGCTTGCGCCGGCGGAAGCGCCGATCGACGGCCAGAACCCGGCAGCGCTGACACCGCGGCGCGCCCGGGCTTCGGCGACGCGCGCCATGGCTTGCTTCACGGTCTTGTTCTGCGCCAGGGCCTGGTCGATGAATTCGTTCAACAGCGGATCGTCCAGGGTCGTCCACCAGGCCGCCAGCGACGCCGCGGAGGATTGAGCCTGCGGCGCCGGGGGCGCCGGCGAGCTCCAGCCATCGGGACCGACGCTGGCGGGCGGGCGATAGTCCGGCCCGACCGCGCAGGCACCCAGCACGCAGGCGAGCGGACCGATGATTACGGGAGCCAGACGCCTCATCGGAAGCGCCTCATGGGAAACGGATCCAGGGCGGGGACGAGCCACCATGGCATGCAGGCCATGCGTACAGGGCGAAAAAGCTCAAATGAAGTGCTCCAGTGCGTTCGCAGGTGTCCGATCCGCCTTTAGGCAATGCAACCCGGGCAGCGCGTACCCGGGGTTCGATTGCGGCGCTTGCGGCAAGCGAGTGTCCAGTTAGTCGCCGCCGGCAACGGGAAGTTCAGCCACCCAAAACCTCGGCAGCGCCTGTCCCAGCTGTCCGGCGAACGATTCCATGTCAATGAAAACAAAGCAATTACCCTGGATTGTTACCGCCTTATAACGTTCCGTGTGGCCGCCCGCACCAGGTGCGATATGCAGCTACGCCACAATAACGCACAATCCTCGATTACGTTGACACGAGCGAGCGTCGTCGAACCGGCCTTCGCGCCGCACCACTGAAAAGCAATGACCAGACTGACTCATCTGCAGCGGCTAGAAGCCGAAAGCATCCACGTCCTTAGAGAGGTGGCCGCCGAATGCGAACGGCCGGTCATGCTTTATTCCATCGGCAAGGACAGCTCCGTCATGCTGCACCTGGCCCTGAAGGCGTTTTATCCGGCCAAACCTCCCTTCCCCCTGCTGCATGTCGATACCACCTGGAAATTTCGCGAAATGATCGAATTTCGCGACCAGACGGCGCGACGCCTCGGGCTGGAGCTGCTCGTGCACATCAACCCCGAAGGCATCGCCCGCGGCATCAATCCGTTCGTGCATGGCTCGGCCGTGCACACGGACGTAATGAAGACCCAGGGCCTGAAACAGGCGCTGGACCAATATGGCTTCGATGCTGCGTTCGGCGGCGCGCGGCGCGACGAGGAGAAATCCCGCGCCAAGGAACGGATCTTCTCTTTTCGCTCCGCCCAGCATCGATGGGACCCGAAGCGGCAGCGTCCCGAATTGTGGCAGTTGTACAACGCCCGCAAGAACAAGGGCGAGAGCCTGCGTGTATTCCCCTTGTCCAACTGGACCGAATTGGATATCTGGCAGTACATCCACCTCGAGAACATACCGATCGTTCCTTTGTACTTCTCGAAGCCGCGGCCGGTCGTACGGCGCGAGGGAGCGTTGATCATGGTGGACGATGAACGCATGCCACTGGTGCAAGGCGAGCGTCCCGAGTTGACTTGGATACGCTTTCGTACCCTGGGATGCTATCCATTGACCGGGGCGGTCGAAAGCCGCGCCGAGACTCTCCCCGAGATCATCCAGGAGATGCTGCTCACGACCAGCTCCGAACGCCAGGGTCGCGTCATCGACCACGACAGCTCGGCGTCGATGGAGAAAAAGAAGCAGGAAGGTTATTTCTAGAACGAGCGACTGTCCGAGGCTGACAGGCAATCACATCGCCGCCGCATCCGCCACCAGTCGCCAAGCTGCCGTCATCTATTCCTTATGTCCCATAAATCCGAGCTGATCGCGAACGACATCCAGGCATACCTGCAGGCGCACGAGCACAAGACATTGCTGCGCTTCATCACCTGCGGCAGTGTCGATGACGGCAAGTCGACCTTGATCGGTCGCTTGCTCTACGAATCCAAGCTGGTCTTCGAGGATCAGCTGGCGGCACTGGAAGTGGATTCGAAAAAGGTCGGCACGCAAGGCGGCGATCTGGATTTCGCGCTGCTGGTCGACGGGCTGGCCGCGGAGCGCGAGCAAGGCATCACGATCGACGTCGCCTACCGGTTCTTTTCCACAGACCGGCGCAAGTTCATCGTGGCCGACACGCCGGGGCACGAACAGTACACGCGCAACATGGTGACCGGCGCGTCAACCGCAGACGTGGCGGTCATTCTGGTCGACGCGCGCAAGGGCATACTCACACAGACGCGCCGGCACAGCTACCTGGTGTCGCTCCTGGGCATCCGCCATATCGCGCTCGCCATCAACAAGATGGACTTGGTCGAGTACTCGCAGGAAACCTTCGATTCGATCGTTGCCGAGTATCGTGCCTTTGCCGAACAGATCGGACTGGCAAGCGTCGTGCCGATACCGCTGTCCGCCTTGAAGGGCGACAACATGCTGGAGCACAGCGCGCGCATGCCTTGGCATCAGGGGCCGACCTTGATGACTTATCTGGAATCGGTGGAAATCGAGGATGACTTGCGCAGCAAGTCGTTTCGGCTGCCCGTGCAATGGGTCAATCGCCCCAACCAGGACTTTCGCGGCTTTGCCGGAACGATCGCCAGCGGCGTGATCCGCCAAGGCGATGCGATACGCGTGCTGCCCTCAGGCAGGCGCAGCCATGTGGCGCGGATCGTCACCCGGGACGGCGACTTGCAGCAAGCCGTCGCGGGCCAGTCCGTCACCCTGACCCTGAGCGATGAGATCGACGTCAGCCGCGGCGACATATTCGCCGCCGCCGCCGCGCCACCGGCCGTCGCGGACCAGTTCCTGGCGACGATCGTCTGGATGCACGATGAACCGATGCTGCCGGGCCGGCCGTACCTGATCAAGCTCGGCACGAACACCGTCACGGGCAGCATCACCGCGCCGAAGTACAAGGTGAACGTCAACACACTGGAACATCTGGCGGCAAAACAGCTGGAGCTGAACGAGATCGGCGTCTGCAATCTCAGCCTGGACCGTCCGGTTGCATTCGACCCTTACACGGAGAATCGGGAAACGGGCGGCTTCATCCTCATCGACAAACTATCGAACGACACGGTCGGTGCCGGATTGCTGAGCTTCGCCTTGCGCCGTGCCGACAACATCCATTGGCAAGCGCTCGACGTCAACAAGCAGGCGCGGGCCGCACTCAAGGGGCAGCGCGCATGCGTACTGTGGTTCACCGGCCTGTCCGGGGCCGGCAAGTCCACGGTCGCCAATCTGGTGGAAAAGCGCCTGCACGCTCTGGGCCGGCACACCTACATCCTGGACGGCGACAACGTGCGCCACGGCCTGAACAAGGACCTGGGATTCACCGATGCCGACCGCGTCGAGAACATCCGGCGTGTTGCCGAGGTCTCCAGGCTGATGGCGGACGCGGGACTGATCGTGCTGGTCTCGTTCATCTCGCCTTTTCGCTCCGAACGACGCCTGGCGCGCGACATGGTTCAGCCGGGTGAGTTTTTCGAGGTCTTCGTCGACACGCCGCTGGAGGAGGCGGAACGACGTGACCCGAAGGGCTTGTACAAAAAGGCGCGCAGCGGCGAGTTGAAGAATTTCACCGGCATCGATTCACCCTACGAGCCACCCGAGAACGCCGAGATCCATTTGCGCACTGCCTTGTTCTCCCCCGAACAGGCGGCCGAGCAAGTCCTCGAATCGCTGCGCGAGGCGGGGATGCTGTATCCGGCGGACGATCTGTCCGGCCTGTAGTGCCAGAGGCCGCGGACATGACGGATGTCGATCAGGAGCTGGTGGCTGCCGTGGCGGCCCTGGCGCGACGTGCCGGGGAGGCCATTCTCGATATCTATCGACAGCCGTTCGACGTCGCGGTCAAGGCCGACGCATCGCCGTTGACGCTCGCCGATCTGCGGGCGCACGAGATCATCGTCCAAGGCCTGCAGGCGCTGCGGCCCAGGCTGCCGATCCTGTCCGAGGAAGCCAGCGAGATCGACTTCGACGAGCGGCGGCGCTGGCAGCGGTATTGGCTGGTCGATCCGCTCGATGGCACCAAGGAGTTCGTCTCGCGCAATGGCGAGTTCACGGTCAACATCGCGCTGATCGACACGCATGCCCCCATCCTGGGCGTGGTCCATGTACCAGTCGGCGATACCACATATACCGGCGTGCGGCACGCCGGCGCGTCGAGGCAGGTCGGTCATGATGCGCCGACCCCGATCCGCGCCGCCTCACCCGCCGCCACTCCCTTGCGCATCGTCGGCAGCCGCTCGCACCGCGACGATTCGCTGGCGGCCTGCCTGCCACGCCTGGCGCCCTACGAATTCATCGCCGTCGGCAGCTCTCTCAAATTCTGTTTGATCGCCGAAGGCAGCGCCGACTTCTACCCTCGCTTCGGACCGACCAGCGAATGGGATACGGCCGCCGCCCAGGCGATCGTCGAAGCAGCCGGTGGCGCGGTCATCCAATGCGATGGCACGCCTCTGCGCTACAACACCAGGGCGGCGTTGCTGAATCCTCACTTCCTGGTGTTCGGCGACCAGGGACGAGATTGGGTGGATCTGCTGGGCTTGCGCAACTAGATCGCGACCAGCAGCCAAACCGTCATGACTGCGGCCAGGATCAGGATCGTGCCGCTGAAGACGTCGTAGAGTCGGTGCTGCAAGTTCATGATTCGTGCTCCTGTGCTATGGAGTGCTCACTTTGCATGGCATGCGTGACGGCGCCGGTAACGCAGCGTTAAAGTCGCGTTAAATCTTGATTTGGCGCCAGAAAGTGGATTCTCAAGAGCGTGCAAGCCGTCACGCTACGGTGACTCCAGGCGTCACATCGCGGCCGGGACCTTGCATTCCAGAGGCCGCTGCTGATAGATTCGGCCCATGCGTACGATCCAGCAAATGCCTACCCTGCCCCTTCGCGGCAGCGAGCTGCTGCGTACGCGCCTGCACCTGCGTCGCTAAGACGCACCTAACCTTCAAAACGCCAAGGATTGGCGGCATCGAAATCACCCCCTGAGTTTTGTTCGCCGCTGCCGCAAGCGCGATCGTGCGTCCGGTCGTCTTGCGTCGGCGCCCATACAGGAATCACCCCGATGTTGAAGGACCCTGCAGTAAAGTACCGGGCATTCGCCCCCATTTCTTTGAGTAACCGTACCTGGCCCGACAAGGTCATCGCGACCGCGCCGCTGTGGTGCAGCGTCGATCTGCGCGATGGCAACCAAGCATTGATCGAACCGATGGATGCCGGCCGCAAGCGGCGCATGTTCGACTTGTTGGTCAAGACGGGCTTCAAGGAAATCGAAGTCGGCTTTCCAGCCGCCTCGCAAACGGATTTCGATTTCGTGCGTCAGTTGATCGAACGAAATCTGATCCCGCACGATGTCACCATCCAGGTATTGACTCAGGCGCGGCCGGAACTGATCGCCCGCAGCTTCGAGGCTTTGCGCGGCGCACGCCGAGCGATCATGCATCTCTACAATTCCACCTCGACGGTGCAACGACGCGTGGTATTTGGCCTGGATCGCGCCGGCATCATCGATATCGCAGTAAACGGCGCGCGCTGCGTACGCGAACACGCCGAGCGCCATGGCGATACCGAATGGATCTTCCAGTACAGTCCGGAAAGCTTCACTGGCACCGAACTGGATTTCGCAGTGGAGATCTGCGACGCCGTGAACGCCGTATGGCAACCGACGCCGCAGCGCAAGGTCATCCTGAACCTTCCGGCGACCGTCGAGATGGCCTCGCCGAACATCTATGCCGACCAGATCGAATGGTTCGGCCGGCAGATCGCAGGCCGCGATTCGATCGTGCTCTCGGTCCATCCGCACAACGATCGCGGCACGGCGGTCGCTGCCGCCGAACTTGCGATCATGGCGGGCGCGGACCGGGTGGAAGGCACGCTGTTCGGCAATGGCGAGCGCACCGGCAATGTCGACGTGGTGACGCTCGCACTCAACCTCTATACCCAAGGCATCCAGCCAGGGCTCGACTTCTCGAACATCAACGAAGCCGCACGCTGCACTGAGCACTGCAACCAGTTGCCGATCCACCCTCGCCACCCGTACGTCGGCGATCTGGTATTCACCGCGTTCTCGGGTTCGCACCAGGATGCGATCAAGAAGGGCCTCGCCGCGCGTGCCGAGCAGGACGTATGGGAAGTGCCGTATCTGCCGATCGACCCGCGCGACGTCGGCCGCTCGTACGAATCCGTCATTCGCGTCAACAGCCAGTCCGGCAAGGGCGGGATCGCCTATCTGCTGGAGCGGGACTACGGGCTGGCAATGCCACGACGGCTGCAGATCGAGTTCAGCCAGGTAGTACAGGCAGTCGCCGACTCGACCGGCAAGGAATTGAACTCAGAGCAGATCTGGGCCCTGTTCGAGCGCGAATACCTCGGCAGGAACGGCAGTTACGTTTACGGCTCACATCAGTTGTCGCATCCACGAGGCGAGAATGCGGAGCGCCTGTCCCTGAAGCTCAAGTGCGACGGACAGGGCACTTTGCTGCACGGGGAGGGCAACGGTCCGATCGATGCCATCGTCGATGCACTGGGATTGCAATTCGACGTGCTCTCATACGAAGAACGCTCCATGGGTTCCGGCAGCGATGCGCGTGCCGTAGCGTTCGTCGAAATCACGACGCCCGCGCGCGCCACGCTGTTCGGTGTCGGCCTGCACGAGAACATTGTCACCGCCTCGCTGCTGGCAGTCTTGAGCGCGGTGAATCGAGCACTGCAGCGCGGCCTGCTGGATGATTCCATCCCGGCGGCATCCGCCGGCAGCTGATGCGGCGGTCGTGATGCGGGGTCGGGCTGGGGGTGCGAACCTCCGGCCCGGCACCGGCTTCAGCCGGCGATATAGCGCTCCAGGTGGTCGATCGTCTGTTGCTGCTCCTCGATCACGGCCTTGACCAGATCCCCGATCGAGACGATGCCGACCAGCTCCCCCTGATCGAGGACCGGCAGGTGACGGATTCGCTGGTCGGTCACCAATTCCATGCAGCGATGCACCGCTTCGTCCATCGAGACGGTGGTGACCGGCGTACTCATGATCTGCCATACCGGTGTATCGGAGCTGGATCGGCCAAGCAGTATGACCTTACGCGCGTAATCCCGCTCCGAGACGATCCCGACCAACTCCTGCCCTTGCAGCACCGGCAAGGCGCCGATACGTTTCTCCGCCATGATCTGGATGGCCTTGAGCACCGGATCTTCCGGCTCGATGGACCAGATCCCTGGCGCCTTCGAGGCCAGCAATTGTTTGACGCGTAGCACCATCGCAGCACCCCCGGTAGCGGTACGGTTAACCGACCAGCTATCTGTTCGCAATGAGGGGATACCGCGAGCATCCTTGATCGAGAATTACCCGGATCGAAGCGGAGCAGCAATCGAGCGCCTGCGAACGAGAGCCCCTCTGCCGCACGCGATCAGTGGTGATGCCCCCCAGGGCCATGCACATGTCCATGGGACAACTCTTCCTCGGTGGCCAGACGCACGTCGGTGACTTCGACCTCGAAATTCAGATGCTGGCCGGCGAGCGGATGGTTGGCATCGATGGTGACCATATCGCCGACGACCTGGGTCACGACCACGGCGCGAGAGCCCTGCTCGGATTGGGCCTGCAGCTGCAAGCCGACGTGGATGTTACCCACGCCCTTGAGCGCGCGGCGAGGAATACGCTGCACCAGCTCCTTGTCGTACTCGCCGTAACCGTCTTCAGGGGCGACCTTGACGCTGAAACGCTCGCCCGCGACCTTGCCGTCGAGCTCGCGCTCCAGCCCGGGGATCAAGTTGCCGTTGCCGTGCAGGTAGGCAAGCGGCTCGCCCCCCGCCGAACTGTCCAGGGTCTTGCCCTCGTCGTCCGTGAGCGTGTAGTGGATCGATACGACAGCGTCCTGAGTGATCTGCATGGGATTTTAGTGAACGATGAAGGATGGTAACTGGAGGTCGAGCGACAATATGCCACAAGCGCCTACGGCAAGAATCGAATCAATCGAACTGGAGACGCTCAATATAATCCTTCAGCCATGCGATATCGAGGCTTCCGAGCGCCGCCGCAGCGATCGCCTGGCGGATTACAGTCCGCGAATTGGGCACGGACGAGCGGCCCGGCAGTTCACGCACCCGTCGATCAGGGATAGGACTCGCGATCGACGGCGATACCTCGCAGATAGACCGATGAAATGCGACGAGTATTGGTAATGTCGTCCAGCGGATTGGCGTCGAGCACGATGAAATCGGCGTCCTTGCCCGCCACGATCGCACCCGTATGCTGCGCCTTGATGAAGGCAGCGGCATCATGCGTCGCCGCAACGATGACCTGCATCGGCGTCATTCCCGCCGCAGCCATGTCTTCCATTTCAATGTGCACGGCCCAGGGGGTGTTTCCGGCGGCATAGTCGAAACTGGTATCGGTGCCAAGCACGATGCGTACCCCGGCGTTCATCATCTGCACCATGTTCTGTGCCTGAATCGCGAACGATTCCTGCGCTTTTTGCTGTGCAACGTTCTTGTCTTGCAACGCCTGCAACTCGGCAGCGGAAAGAATCGGGCTCAGCCACGAAAGATCCGTCGGCACTCCCCGTGTCGTCAGGTTTGGATTCAACACCAGGCCGGGGTGCTCGCGTAGCAGCGCCATGAATTCATCGTCGACGACGCGGTCGCGTATGCTGTGCGCAAAGGCGTCAACCTTGGCGCGCAGCAGCCCCTTGGCGAAATCAAGCTCAACCACGTGCACACTCACTTGCAGTCCGTGCTGGTGAGCCTCTTCGATGACTGCACCGTACAACTGCGGCTCGAGCGGTTCGTACTTGTCGTTGCGATCGTCGACCCAGAGCTTGATGATATCGACCTCCATGGCGGCATTGTGACGAACCGCGTCACGAGCCTCCGCGACCGTCGTCACCCAATACGGTGTCGTTTCACGGCCCGGCTCCGGCGCCGTGATGCCGCGTCCGGCGGTCAGGAGCCTTGCCGCACCTGGCAGGGGATTCGCTCTCACCTGAAACGGTGCATTCTGTATATCGACCCCCAGGCTTACTGCGGTACCGACGCCGAAATACGCCAGGCGGCGCAACTCCTGTGATATCTCCTTGCGCGACTGATTCACATGCAAGTGCGTATCGATGATCGCAGGCATGATGGTCTTGCCATTCAGCTTTACCCGCTGTGCGCCAGCCGGAATCTTCACCTCGCGGCGCGCTCCCGCCTGCACGATAGTGGCACCGTCCACCACGACGGTCGCGTTCTCTATCGCGGGACTACCGTCGCCGACGATCAGCCGCGCTCCCTCGAATGCGATGACGCCTGCCGCAGCGGGTGCGGCATGCGTGGGGGCGGAAAACGCCACAACAACGAGCGCCCATACCGCGGAAATGATCGTCACATGCCGACAGAGCATTGAGCGCATGACAAACCCCTTCAAGCGAGCTGTTCGATGGCATTGACGAGAATGTCCAAGCCTTCAGCGAGAACGGCATCGGAAATCGTCAGCGGCGTCAGCAGCCTGACCGCTTCACCGTAGGTGCCGCAAGTCAGTATCACCAAGCCCGCTTCCAGCGCCTTCGCCGCAATGGCCTTCGCCTTCGCGCCATCGGGCTCGTTGGTTTCCCGGGACTTGAGCACATCGAAGGCCAACATCGCTCCGAGACCTCGCAGGTTCGCAACAGGCGTGCCGTCACGGCGCTCCATGAGCGGCTGCAACCGGCTGCGAATCGAATGACCGATGGCTTCGGCGCGGCTCAGCAGGGCTTCCTCCTGAATGACATCCAAAACGGCGAGAGCCGCCGCGCATCCGATGGGCGAACCACCATAGGTGCCGCCCAGGCCACCCGGGTCGACGGAATCGATGATCGCAGCGCGGCCGATGACACCGGACAGCGGGAAGCCTCCGGCAAGGGACTTGGCAACCGTGATCAAGTCGGGTTCGACGCCGGTGTGCTCGACCGCGAACATGCGACCGGTACGGCCGAAGCCGGACTGGATCTCATCCGCGATCAGGAGAATACCGTGCGTGTCGCACAACCGGCGCAGCGCCTGCAGCAACGCAGGAGGGGCAACGTAGAACCCGCCTTCGCCCTGCACGGGTTCCAGGATAAAAGCGGCGACGCGCTTGGGATCGATATCGCTATAGAAAAGAGAATTCAGCGCGTCGAGGCTGTCTTGCACGGACACGCCGCGATGATCGACCGGGAATGGCAGCCTGTATATCTCGGGCGCCGCGGGACCGGAACCTTGCTTGTACGGCACCATTTTTCCGGTCAGCGATGACGTCAGCATCGTGCGGCCATGGAAGGCGCCGCTGAAAGCGATGATGGCCGGACGCCCGGTTGCGACGCGCGCGATCTTGACCGCGTTCTCCACCGCCTCGGCACCGGTTGTGAAGAAAACGCTCTTGGCCGGCGCACTGAACGGCGCAATGGCGTTCAAGCGCTCCGCCAGCTCGATATAGGAGTCATAAGCCATGACCTGGAACGCCGTGTGACTGAACCGATCCAGCTGCTGCTGCACGGCTGCGATCACACGCGGATGGCGATGGCCGGTACCCACCACACCAATGCCGCTGGTAAAGTCGATATAACGACGGCCCTCTACGTCGCGAATTTCGGAATTTTCCGCCGTCGCCGCAAATAGCGTGGTCGCGGACGCTACACCGCGTGCAAC